>JBIOYR010000127.1:0-38881 GCA_044870245.1 Aestuariivirgaceae bacterium
TCTACCCAACCTGCGTTGCGTTCCGGCGAGTCGAACCGCTAGGAGCCGCGCGCCGCGCGATGCGTGACATCGGGCAATCGCGGCGACGCAGCGGGCGGCCGCCGCCGGCGCAACCCGAAGGGCCGGGCGCTTTTGCCGCGTGGGTTCGTCGAAGGCCTCGACCGTATTCCCGATACGGCCTTCGGCCGTTCTCCTGCCCACACGGCAAAATGGCCTCGCGCAGGTGGGTACATCTGATGGCATGGTGCTCTAGATCTCGCCTTGCCGATGACGGCGGGCCAATTGGTCGAGCGCGGCATTGATGAAGCCTGGCTCGCTGCCCTCGAAAAAGGCATGTGCGACGTCAATATATTGCGAGATGGCGACCCTGGCAGGAATATCGTTGCGAAACATCAGCTCATAGGCCCCTGCCCGGAGAATTGCCCGCGCCGTAGCGTCGAGCCGTCCAAGGGTCCAGCCCTCGGCGAGGCAGTCATCGAGGGAGCGATCGATCAGCCGCTGCTCGCGCACCACACCACCGACGATGTCGCGCAACAGGACGAAATCAGCCTCGCCGCATTCGCCTTCCTCGAAGGCCTCGCCCAACCGTATCGACCCGAAGTCGGCCAGCACATCGGCGAGGTCGGTCTGCGCGATATCCATCTGATAGAGCGCCTGGACGGCACCGAGCCTGGCAGCGGCGCGTGCGACCGGGAGAGGCTTTTTGCGGGTTGCGCTCAAGCCATCTCCTCCCGCCAGCGGCGCGCCAGGCCGATCATCGTCAGGCAGGCCCGCGCCGCATGGCCGCCCTTGTCAAGTTCGCTTCGACGGGCCCGCTCCCAGGCTTGTGCCTCGTTTTCGACGGTGAGGATGCCGTTGCCGATGCACAGCCCATCAAGCGTCAGCTCCATGATGCCGCGTGCCGACTCGCCTGCGACGATATCGTAATGCGAGGTTTCGCCGCGGATCACCACGCCGAGCGCGACATAACCGTCATAGGGATCGGCAGAGTCCGCGGCCAGGGCAATGGCGCCCGGGACCTCGAGGGCGCCGGGCACCACCACGATCTCGCACTCCGCCTCCGCCGCGTCCAGCACCGCTCGTGCGCCGCTCGTCAGCTCGTCGATGAGGGCGTCGTAGAACCGTGCCTCGACGATGAGGATCCGCGACCCCGGCAGCTTCGGTATTTCCGTCGATCCGTCCTGTTTCATGCTTTCGCGTACTCTCTCAGCCTCGCCACATAGCGCGCCAGCATGTCGACTTCCACATTCACGAGGTCGCCAATCTGTCGCGCCCCGAAGCTGGTGACCGCCTGGGTATGGGGGATGATGTTGACGGAAAAATCGGCACCGGCAACCTCATTGACCGTGAGCGAGGTGCCATCGAGCGCGATCGACCCCTTCTCGGCAATATAGGGCGCCAGCCCCGGCGGTGCGGCGAACCGGAAAATGACGGAATCGCCCTTGTTCTCCAGTCCCGTGACGGTTGCAACACCGTCGGTGTGACCGAATACCAGGTGCCCGCCCAGCTCGTCGCCGATCTTGAGCGAGCGCTCGAGATTGACCAGCGTCCCCCGCAGCCAGCGGCCGAGCGTGGTGCGTGCCAGCGTCTCAGCCGAGACGTCGACGGCGAAGCGGCTGCGGCGCTGCGCATCGGGACCGACCTCGACCACCGTCAGGCAGACGCCGGAACAGGCGATCGAGGCGCCGATGGCGATTCCCTCCGGGTCATAATCGCCGACGATCGCGATGCGGAGATCGCCGCGCCGCTCGATCGCCACGACCTCGCCAAGCGAGGTGATGATGCCGGTGAACATGCTTCAGCGGACCCTCTCATAGACGGTCAGCGAGTCATCTCCCAGAAGCTCGCGTTCGCGCAAGCGAAAGGCGCTGCTGTCGGTGATGACGGCGAGGGGCCGATCGGCGAGAGCCGGCAGCCCCTGCGGCCCGATCGGATGCGGCGCGCCAAACAGCATCACCTCATCGACAAGATCGACATCGAGCAAGGCGGCGGCCATATGCGCACCGCCTTCCGCAAGCATCCGCGAGCATCCGCGCGCCGCTTCCCGCTCGAGGGTTGCATGAAGATCGACCTTGCCCTCGGGTGTGGCGGCGACGGCTGCAACCTCGGCCCCTCGCTCCGCCAGCGCCCGCGCCTTCTCCGGGTCATGCGGTTCGACGGTGTAGATCCTGACCGGCGTGGTGCAGGCCGTCTTCATCAGGTTCGACGACAAGGGCATGGACAGGCGGCTGTCGGTCACCACCCGGTCGGGGCTGCGCCCCTCCATCCCCGGCAGGCGACAGGTGAGGGCTGGATCATCGGCGAGCACGGTCGACACGCCCACCAGAACGCTGTCGCTGCGCGCCCTGAGCAGATGCACCCGCTCGAGGCTCTGAAGGCCGGTGATCGCCGTGCGGACCCCGCGCATCTGCGCGATCATGCCGTCGCTCGACACTGCGAGCTTCAAGGTGACATGGGGACGACGGGCGCGGATCCGCATGATGAACCCGGCGAGATCGTGTGCCGCCTCCTCTGCCATGAGCCCGGTCTCGGCCGCGATCCCGGCCTGGCGCAGCGCGGCGAATCCCTTGCCGTCAACTCGCGGGTCGGGATCCTGAAGGGCCACCACGACGCGGGCGATGCCGGCGGCGATGAGGGCGTCGGTGCAAGGCGGCGTCCTGCCATGATGGCAGCAGGGCTCGAGGGTGACATAGGCGGTCGCGCCCCGCGATGCGGCGCCCGCCATGGCAAGGGCCTCAGTCTCGGCATGAGGCCGGCCGCCAGGGGCGGTTGCGCCGATCCCGACGATCTGGCCGTCCTTGACGATGAGGCAGCCAACAGGCGGATTCTCGGCTGTTCGGCCCAGGGCCCGGCGGCCGACGCGGAGTGCATGCGCCATCAGGCGCCCGCCCTCGCTGTCACGCCGAGCGGTCATCGTCGCCCGAAAGTTCACCCAGCACCTCTTCGAAATCCTTGGCCTCGCGGAAATTTCGGTAGACCGAGGCGAAGCGCACATAGGCGACATCGTCAAGCGTCCTCAGGCCTTCCATTACGAGATTGCCGATGGTTTGCGCGGAGATATCGGATTCGCCGGTGCTTTCGAGTTGGCGGACGATCGTCGACACCATCCGCTCGACCCGGTCGGGATCGACCGGCCGCTTGCGCAGGGCGATCTGGACCGAGCGCATCAGCTTGTCGCGATCGAAGGGAACCCGCCGTCCCGATCGCTTGACGACCTGCAGCTCGCGCAGCTGCACCCGCTCGAACGTGGTGAAGCGGCCGCCGCACTCCGGACAGTGCCGGCGTCTGCGAATGGCCGAGCCGTCCTCGGAGGGACGGCTGTCCTTCACCTGGGTGTCAGGGTTGTTGCAATAGGGACAGCGCATCACTTCCCCCAGGGGATCACCCCGGGGCCGTCCGTCCCCGTGATCACCCGTAAATCGGAAAGCGGTCGGTTAGGGCAAGCACCTTCTGCTTCACCGACTGCTCGACCTGAGCATTGCCGTCTTCGCCATTCTTCGCAAGGCCGTCCAAGACTTCAATGATGAGTCGCCCCACCTCGCGAAATTCTGCTGTCCCAAAGCCGCGAGTGGTGCATGCCGGCGTGCCGAGCCGGATGCCGGAGGTCACGGTCGGCTTTTCCGGGTCGAACGGGATGCCGTTCTTGTTGCAGGTGATGAAGGCCCGGCCAAGTGCCGCCTCGGCCGCCTTGCCGGACAGTTTCTTCGGCCGCAGATCCACCAGCATGAGGTGGGTGTCGGTACCGCCGGAGACGATGTCGGTGCCGCCATCGATCATCGAGGCGGCCAGCGCCTTGGCATTGTCCACCACCTGGCGGGCATAGGACTTGAACTCCGGGCGCAGCGCCTCGCCGAAGGCCACCGCCTTGGCGGCGATCACATGCATCAGCGGGCCGCCCTGGAGCCCGGGGAACACCGATGAATTGATCTTCTTCCCGAGCTCCTCGTCGCGCGACAGGATCATGCCGCCGCGCGGGCCGCGCAGCGTCTTGTGCGTGGTGGTGGTGACCACATGGGCATGCTCGAGCGGATTGGGATGGACGCTGCCGGCGACCAGGCCGGCGAAATGCGCCATGTCAACCATGAAAATGGCGCCAATCCTATCGGCAATTGCCCGGAAACGCTTGAAATCGATGACTCTCGGGTAGGCAGAACCCCCGGCGATGATCAGCTTGGGGCGGGCTTCAAGCGCCAGGCGCTCGACCTCGTCCATGTCGATGCGATGATCGTCGCGCCGGACGCCATAGGGCACCACCTTGAACCACTTGCCCGACTGGTTGGCCGGCGACCCATGCGTCAAGTGACCGCCGGCGGCAAGGTTGAGGCCCATGAAGGTGTCGCCAGGCTGCAGCAGGGCAAAGAACACGGCCTGGTTGGCCTGCGCCCCCGAATGAGGTTGAACATTGGCGAAACTGCAGTCGAACAGCCTCTTGGCGCGGTCGATCGCCACGGTCTCGGCGATGTCGACATATTGGCAGCCGCCATAATAGCGACGTCCGGGATAGCCCTCGGCATATTTGTTGGTCATGACCGAGCCCTGAGCCTCGAGCACCGCGCGCGACACGATGTTCTCCGAGGCGATCAGCTCGATCTCATGCTGCTGGCGGCCCAGCTCCTTGCTGATCGCTCCCGCGATGTCGGGGTCGCTGTCGGCCAGCGTGCTCGAAAAAAAGCCGGGGAACGGTCCGGTCTGCCGGATGTCCTGCCGCACGGTCATTGATGTTCGCCTTTCGTCACCAAAAAATGCTCTTCGCGGCCATTCCATAAGGCCGGATCATTCCACCATGCAATCCCGCGATCCACAATGCGGACTAACCATGCCCAAGTTTCCGCATCATGAGACACCACATCAGTCTTAAGCGGCCCGCGCCAGGGCGAGGCGGGCCCAGAGACGGTCGAGCGCATCAACCAGGCGCTCGATCTCGGCGGGACCGTGGAGCGGCCCCGGCGTGAGCCGGATCCGCTCCGTTCCGCGCGGCACCGTCGGGAAATTGATCGGCTGCACATAGAGATCGAATTCCTGGAGAAGCAGGCTGCTCAGGGTCTTGCAGAGCACCGGGTCGCCGATCAGCACCGGGACGATGTGGCTTTCGCCGTGAAGCACCGGCAGGCCGCGCTCCTCCAGCCGCCTCTTCAGGAGGGCGGCATTCAGCTTCTGGGCCGTGCGCTCGGCGGCGCTCGCCGCGAGGTGGCGGACGCTGGCAAGCGCACCGGCGGCCAGCACCGGGGCGAGCGAGGTGGTGAAGATGAAGCCGGGCGCATGCGAGCGGATGGCATCGATGCAGACCGCCGAGGCGGCGATGTAGCCGCCCATCACGCCGAACGCCTTGGCGAGCGTTCCCTCGATCACGTCGATCTCGCCGGCAACGCCGTCACGCTCGGCAATACCGCCGCCCCGCGGCCCGTACATGCCGACGGCGTGGACCTCGTCGAGATAGGTGAAGGCATCGTAGCGTCGGGCGAGCGCGCAGACCGCGGCGACCGGGGCGATGTCGCCGTCCATGGAATAAACCGATTCGAAGGCGATCACCTTGTGGCATCCCGGCGGAACCGACCGCAGCTTGGCTTCGAGATCATCGAGATCATTGTGCCGCCAGATGAGCTTGGCGCAACGTCCCTGCCTGATGCCCTCGATCATCGAGGCATGGTTGAGCTCGTCGGAGAGGATGACGCAACGCGGCAGCAAACGGCCAAGCGTCGAGAGGGATGCGACATTGGCGAGATAGCCGGAATTGAACAGCAGCGCCGCACCCTTGCCATGGAGCGCCGCAAGCTCGGCCTCGAGCTCGACATGGAGGTGCTGGGTGCCCGAGATGTTGCGGGTGCCGCCGGAGCCGGCGCCGATCGCGTCCAGGGCATCATGCATCGCATTGATCACCGCCGGATGCTGGCCCATTGCGAGGTAGTCGTTGGAGCACCAGACGGTGACGTCGCGCTCGCCTGCCGGCGTCACCAGCCGCGCCCGGGGAAAGGCGCCGCAAAGCCGCTTCAGATCGGCGAATTCGCGATACCGCCCCTCCGCCCTGAGCTGGGCAAGGGAATTGCGGAAGATGTCGTCATGGATCTGCATCGGCGTCCAGGGGCCGCTACACCAGGAACGTGCGCGTCGAGACAATGCTATACCGCCGCGCCCCTTCGTAACCGCGTTTATTGCCGCAGGGCTCAGGCGGCCTCGCGGCGCAGCGGCTGGCACATGCAATGGACGCCGCCGCCCGCCCAGGTGAACATGGTCATGTCCGGGTCATAGACCTCGAAGCCCGCCGCCCGGAGCTTGCCGTTCAGGTCCTTGGCGGCGAGCGTCGACAGCACCCGGTCGCGTCCGAGCGCCACCACATTGCAGCCGAGAGTCATGGTCTCCTTGAAGCTCGCCGGAATGATCTCGATGCGCTTCGACTTGAGCCAGGCGATGATGTCGTCCTCGGTGGTGTCGAGGCACACCGCGGCGCAGCGGTCGTTTAGCATGCACACCATGAGGTCGATATGGACGTAGAACTGATCAATCGGTGCATATTTGATCTCCCAGCCCTCATCTAAGAACCATTTTGCGACCTGTCGCGCCGCCACCTCCTCGCTGCGGTGGTCGGTATAGCCGACCAGCGCCACCCCTTGGCGGATGATGTTGAAGTCGCCGCCCTCGAAATTGCCGGCCGAGACCATGTCGTAGATCGGGATGCCGGCCTCGAGATAGAAGCGCAGCGCCGGCGCATATTCGCCGCGCCGCCGCGGATTGGCCAATTGGCAGATCACCGCGCCATAGGGCGTCATGAAGGAGGAGTCGCGGGCATAGATCTGGTACGGCACCTCCTCGCTGACCGGAAGATAGTGGCAGACCACCCCGGCGCTCTCATAGGCATCGACCATCTCGCGGTGCTGGCGCATGGCGAGCTGCTGGTCGAAGCGATAGCCCTTGCGCAGCGTGTCACGCACCAGCGCCGACCAGGCGGCGTTCTCGACGCCGAGCCAGCGGAAGCTCTCGGCCGGTCCGAGGAGCACGTCGCGGAGGACCCCGGTCTCGGAGCGCAGATAAAACCGCCCGTCCATCGCCGGCGTGCCGCCGCCCTCAAGCCTTGCGCGGAGCGGAACACCGGAAGCGGCGATGCTGGGCATGGTATTCTCCTGTTCAGTGCTTTCCGCTGAACTTACCGCCTGCCAGACAGCAGGCAATAGGCATCAGAAAAGGCAGTAGGCGTTAGGCAATGGGCAGTCAGCGGTGCAGTTTCCCGACATCCTACCCGCCGAACCGCCGATAGCGGAACTGATCGGGCTCTGCCGCCGAGTCCTCCTCGGCCATCATTCGCAGCGTCGCGTTGAATGGCGACAGCGAGCAGGCGGGATCGGTCTCGCTGGCCGAGCCGGCGATCGCCATGGCCTGGCAGCGGCAGCCGCCCCAGTCGACCTCCCGGCGGTCGCAATTACGGCAGAGGTCGGGCATCCAGTCGGTGCCGCGGAAGGCGTTGAACGCCTGCGAGTTGAGCCAGATCTCGGCGAGCGGCTTGTCCTTGACATTGTCGAAGACGAGGCCGGGGATGGTCTCGGCGGCGTGGCATGGCAGAACCCTGCCCTGCGGCGTGATGTTGATGGCACGCCTGCCCCAGCCGCCGACGCAGGCCTTGGGGAAGCGCGCATAATAGTCGGGCACGACGCTGTCGATCACGATCACGCCTTCGAGCCTTCGCCGCGCCTCTTCGACCAGCGCGATGGCATCGAGGGTTTGCCGATAGGTCGGCATCAGGGCGCGGCGGTTCTTGAAGGCCCAACCATAATATTGGGTATGCGCGATCTCGACGCGCTTGGCTCCCATCTCGACCGCAAGATCGATCATCGAAGCGAGATTGTGAATGTTCTGGCGATGGACGACCCAGTTCACCGTCAGCGGCAGGCCGATCTCGACCACCCGGCGCGCCAGGTCGAGCTTCCTGGCATGGCCACCGCGATAGCCGCCGATCCGGTCGGCATTGGCTTCATCGACGTCCTGGATCGACAGCTGGATATGGTCGAGCCCGGCATCAAAGAGGCGCTGGAGGGCCGGCTGGTCGAGCAGCACCCCCGAGGTGATGAGATTGGTGTAGAGATTGACTTCCCGGCAGTGGGCGACCAGCTCGGCGAGATCGGGACGCGCCGTCGGCTCGCCGCCCGACAGATGGAGCTGCAGCACGCCAAGCTCGGCCGCTTCGCCGAACACCCGCTTCCAGGTTTCCGTGTCGAGCTCGCCCGATTTTCGGTCGAGATTGACCGGATTGGAGCAATAGGGGCATTGGAGCGGGCAGCGATGGGTCAGCTCCGCCAGGAGCCCGATGGGGCGCAGGATCTGGTTCATGGTTCGATCAGCCGTTTCTGCACGAGGCCGCCCAGCAGCTCGACGACGTCGCTCATGATCAGCGCCGGGTCGGCATTGTAGCTGCGGCCAAGCTCCTCGCAGATCGCTTGAACGCTGCGCTCGCCATCGACCAGCCGCAGCACGGCCAGCGCCACGTCATTGGGCTCGAAAATGCGCTCGGGCGCCAGCAACAGCCAACGATCGCGGGCCTGGTCGTGGCTGAGCCGCACGCCGCGCGGCAGCCGTGGCACCGATTGCGGCCCGAGCGCGTCCATCACGAGCGTTCCGCCTTGAAGGCGCCGGGGGGAGTCAGCGCCGGCTCGACATAGGCGAAATGCAGCGCATCGAGCATCGCCCACAGCATGTCGCATTTGAAGGTGAGCGCCCGCAGCGCCGCCTGCTGGGTCTCCGGAGTGCGAGCCTCGCGCTTGACAAAGTCGAGCGCGAAATCGGCATCGCGCGGCGCCTGGCTCAACCGCTTCTCGAAATAGGACAGGATGTACGGCGTGATGTAATCGTAATTGCGCAACATCTCGGCGACGCGCACGCTGATGGTTTCGGGCGAGAACATCTCGGTCAAGGACGATGCCACCGCCTCGAGCAGGCTGCGGTCGCGGACGAAATTGACATAGGCCTCGCAGGCGAAGCGGGTCGCCGGCAGGACTCCGGCCATTGCGGTGACATAGGAGCGGTCGAGCCCAAGCCCGTCGCTCAGCACAAGCCAGCGCTCGATTCCGCCCTCCCCATCGCGCTCGCCATCATGATCGATGATCCGCTGGCGCCAGATGCGGCGCATCGCCGGGTCGGTCATCCGCGACAGGATCACCGCGTCCTTGATCGGGATGGTGGCCTGATAACAATAGCGGTTGAGCGCCCAGGCGCGGAGCTGGTCCTTGGTGAGGGCGCCCTTGTTCATCATGAGATGAAACGGATGCTTGTTGTGGTAGCGCTCGGCACCAATGGCCTTGAGGCGGGCCTCGAGCTCGTCAGGCGTCAGCAATTCGCTCAAACGTCGATCTCCATTCCGTCATAGCCGACCGCATAACCCTTCGCCTCGACCGCAAGGCGCTCGTCGGAGCCGGCGACGAGCATGGGGTTGGTGTTGTTCATATGGATATAGACGACGCGCGGCACACCAATCGCCGCCAGAGTTTCAAGCGATCCGTCCGCGCCGGACACCGGCATGTGGCCCATGCGACGGCCGGTCTTGTCGCCGACTCCTTCCTTCAGCATCTCGTAATCCTGCCACAACGTGCCATCGAACAGCACGAGCTCGACATTGGAAAGCACGGCGGCGAGCTCGTCGTCGATCATGGCGCAGCCTGGCATATAGACCGCCCGGGGCCTGCCTGCCGCACCCAAGAGGATGCCGACCGTGTTCCCCGAGCGGGCAGCGGTTTCGGGATCGGCACCTTCGAGGAACAACGGCACCTTTCCGGGCACGGTCACGAACTGCGCCTCGAGGCCGCCCGGCAGCGCGAATTTCTCACCGCTGACATGGGCTGTCCGCCGAACCAATCGGGGCGACAGCACGTCGAAGATCCTGTTGTCCTCGATGATCCGGTGGATCTCCGGCGTGGCGATTAGCTCGAAGGCGGCCTGCTCGCGCAAGGAGATCAAGCCGCCAAGGTGATCGACATCGCCATTGGTCAGAACGACTGAAGCGATCGGCGTGTTGCGAAGGCCGGTCGGCCATAATTCCGGATTGGCGGCGATCTGCTCGCGGATATCGGGCGAACAGTTGAACAGCGTCCAGAGCTTTCCGTCGAAGCTGACCGCGATGCTCGATTGCGTACGTCTGACGACCCGCCTGTCGCCGGACCAGAAGAGCTCGCAGATGGCGCAGCGGCAGTTCCACTGCGGAAAACCGCCACCTGCGGCCGACCCGAGCACGACAACCTTCATTGCCGCCTCGCTCCGGCCCCAGATGGCAGCCTATCAACCGAGTTTAGATTTCGGCCGGGAAATAGTCGTTGATCTCGAGGCCGATGCAAACTTCGCAAACAACAGGCTTGGACCAGCTCATTAGAAACCTCCAGGAGATATTCAAACCCGCCTGAGACAGGCACCCTTGCCCAGGCTCAACCGCGGAAAATAGGGAGGTGGCGCTGCCCGAGCAATGGGAGAACTTCCCAAGGCCTAGTAGGGGGCCTCGAAATAAGACCCGCGAGTCAGCTTGAAGAGGTGGACGGCGACCTGCCTGCCATCGCTGGTGGTAAAAGCGGTGTTGGTGCCTTCCGCGATAAAGCCCGCCTTCTCGGCAACCCGGCGCGAGGCGAGGTTCGGCGCCATGACCTTGCAGGTGACCGATTTGGCGCCGAGCCGCTCGACCGCCATGCCGACCAGGAGCCGTGCGAGCTCGGTTCCATAACCCCTGCCCCACATTGGCGGCGCCACGCCCCAACCGACCTCTGCGACCCGATAGCGCGACATCAGGATAAACCCGTCGCCGACCGGCTCATTGCTGTCGCGGTGCGCCGCCGTGAGCAGATAGGAGCGCCGCCGCGGATTGGTCTGGTCGGCGCGGGCCGAGGCGACGAGATATTTCGGACCACGCTCGTCGGCAAAGCGGCTGCGCGGCAGATCGAGCCAGCGTCGGTATTGCGGATCCGACATGTAGCCGGCAAAGGCTTGCCAGTCGCTGTGCCTGACCTCGCGGATCAGCAGCGACGGCGTTTCGACCTCGGGCAGCAGCATCGAGGAGGAGATTGCAGTAGGCGGTAGGCATTAGGCAATAGGGACTGAGCAGTACGCCTCCCGAAGGCCTAGATATCCAGCTCGCTCTCGTCGACGAATTGCGCCCGCTCGCTGATGAATGCAAAGCGCGATTCCGGCTTGGTGCCCATCAGCCGCTCGATCGCATCGGCCGTGGTCGCTCGCTCGTCCTCGCCGAGCTCGACCCTGAGCAGCGTGCGCTTCGCCGGGTCCATGGTGGTCTCCTTGAGCTGGCTCGGCAGCATCTCGCCCAGACCCTTGAAGCGGCTGACCTCGACCTTGCCGCGGCCCGAGAACTCCTTCCGCAGCAGCTCCTCCTTGTGAATGTCGTTGCGCGCATAGGCGGATCTGCCGCCCTGCGACAGGCGATAGAGCGGTGGCACCGCCAGAAAGAGATGGCCCTGGTCGACGAGCTTCGGCATCTCGCGGTGGAAAAAGGTGATGAGCAGGCTCGCAATATGGGCGCCGTCGACATCGGCGTCGGTCATGATGATGACCTTCTCGTAGCGAAGCTCCCCTTCGCGGTAGGACGAGCCGGTGCCGCAGCCCAATGCCTGGACGAGATCCTGCAACTGCTGATTCTGGGCGAGCTTGCCCTTGCCCGCGCTGGCGACATTGAGAATCTTGCCGCGCAACGGCAGCACCGCCTGGATGACGCGGTTGCGCGCCTGCTTCGCCGAGCCTCCCGCCGAGTCGCCCTCGACGATGAAGATCTCCGAGCCTTCCGCCGCCGATGACGAGCAATCGGCGAGCTTGCCGGGAAGCCTGAGCTTCCTGACCGCCGTCTTGCGGCCGACCTCCTTCTCCTGGCGCCGCCTGATGCGCTCCTCGGCACGGTCGATGAACCATTCGAGCAGCTTGTCGGCCTGGGCGGGATGACCGGTGAGCCAGTGGTCGAAATGGTCGCGCACCGCCGCCTCGACCATGCGCGCCGCGTCCGCCGTCGACAGCTTCTCCTTGGTCTGGCCCTGGAACTCGGGCTCGCGGATGAAAATCGACAGCATCGCTCCTGCCGAGGTCATGATGTCATCGGCGGTGACCACGTTCGCCCGCTTGTTGTTCTTCAGCTCGGCATAAGAGCGCAGCGACCGCGACAGGCCGGCGCGCAGGCCCTGCTCATGGGTGCCGCCCTCGGGCGTCGGCACGGTGTTGCAGTAGGAGTTGATGAAACCGTCGCCGCCGCCGAACCAGGCCAGCGCCCACTCGACCGAGCCATGGCCGCCCGGCCTCTGGGCCTTGCCGGCGAACACGTCCTCGGCGACCCGCGGCTTGCCGTTGATCGCTTCCTCCAGAAACTCCCGCAAGCCGCCGGGGAAGCGCAGCACCGCCCTGGCCGGCGTGTCGTCGCCATCCCCCAGATGGCGCGGATCGCAGGTCCAGCGGATCTCGACGCCGCCGAACAGATAGGCCTTGGAGCGCGCCATCTTGAACAGGCGGCGCGGCGAGAACTTCGCCGACTTGCCGAAGATCTGCTCGTCGGGATGGAAGCGCACCCGGGTGCCGCGGCGGTTGTGGACCTTGCCGACGGTGACGAGCGGGCCGTCGGGGCGGCCGCGGCGGAAGGTCTGGCGGTAGAGCATCTGGCCGCGCGCCACCTCGACCTCGAGATGGCTCGAGAGCGCATTGACCACCGACACGCCGACGCCATGAAGGCCGCCCGAGGTCTCATAGACCTTGGAGTTGAACTTGCCGCCCGAATGCAGCACCGTCATGATGATCTCGAGCGCCGATTTGTTTTTGTATTTCGGGTGCGGATCGACCGGCATGCCGCGCCCATTGTCGTTGACCGACAGGTAGCCGTCGGCGTCGTACTCGACCTCGATCCAGCTGGCATGGCCCGCCACCGCCTCGTCCATGGCGTTGTCCAAGACCTCGGCAAAGAGGTGATGCAGAGCCTTCTCGTCGGTCCCGCCGATATACATGCCGGGCCGCCGGCGCACCGGCTCCAAGCCCTCGAGCACCTCGATCGAGGATGCGGTGTAGGACTCCTCGGTGCCACTGGAACGCTCGGCTGTCGCTGCTCTTTGCCTGATTTTCGCCATTCTACCTCGTTGCAACCCCGCAATCCCCACGCCCGAATCGCCCGCCATTATGCACCGCCGTCACGGCTGGAGCGAATGCCGGTCCGGCTTTTTGTGCCACAATTTAAGGTAAGATCACGGCCGGGAGAATCGAAGGGCTGCACTCCGCAGGCCCATGACGAGGGGCTTTTTCCATGCCTGGCACTGACAAGCTTGTCGCCGAGCTGATCGGCACTTTCACCCTGGTTGCCGCCGTGCTCGGCGGGGCTCTCATCTCTTTCGGAGCGCTGGGCGGCGGCTCGGGAATCCTGGGGGTGGCCTTCGCCGTCGGCCTTGCGGTCATGGTCATGGCCTATGCGGTGGGTCCGATCTCGGGGGGCCATTTCAATCCCGCCGTCACCTTCGGCCTCTATGCCGCCGGCCGGTTCGAGTCCCAGTCGATCGCGCCCTATGTGGCAGCACAGGTGGTCGGGGGCCTGCTCGCGGCCTTCTTCTTCTGGCTGGTTCTCTCCGGCAAGCCCGACCTTGTCGCCGGCAGCTTCGCCTCGAATGGCTATGGCGCGCATTCGCCCGCCGGTTTCTCGCTGATGTCGGCACTGCTCGCGGAGATCGTGCTGACGGCCATCTTCATCTTCGTGATCTGCCGGGTGACCGCGCCCAAGGGGGCGGGCAACATGGCGCCGGTCGCCATCGGGCTCACCCTGACGCTCCTCCACATCATGTCGATCCCGATCGACAACACCTCGCTCAATCCGGCCCGGTCGACCGCCACCGTGCTGTTCGCCAACGAAAGCTGGCCGCTCGCTCAGCTCTGGCTGTTCTGGGTGGCACCGATCATCGGCGGCGTGCTTGGCGGCCTTGTTCATAAATCGCTTGGCGAACAGGCCTGAGCCCGGCATGTTCGGGGAATGTTGACCCGCAAGGACATCTTCCCCGAGGACCATCTGCCCTCCACCCCCGAGCTCCAGGCCCGGGGGCGCGAGCTGGCAAAGATACACCGCGTCACGCCGGGACCGTTCCTCAAGGAGAACGCGGTCCCGAGCGAGGCTGAATTCAAGCGTCGCGAGAGCGCTGCGGGACGCATCATGCTGCATGCTCAGATCGGCTTTCGCGATCTCGAGAAGTCGCGGCGCGCCTGGGGCGAGATCCACGAGAGCTGCCGCCGCACGGGTGTCACGGTCGATCGCTACGGCATCTCGCTCGATTGGGCGATGGGCCTGCCAGCCAGGGAGCGCAAGACCGCGGTCAAGGGCACCGGCATCCTGCTGAGCCGGCCGGAGGATTTCGTCAGCCTCACCGAGGTGGCGCCGGTCGCGCCGCATTTCGGCGATTTCATCATGGGCTTCCCGGCGGCGGTCGAGAACACCTGCGCAGCGCTGGCGGCAGGCGCCACCTCGGTCGGAAATCTCGGGCAGTATTTCACATTCCGGCTTCCCAATTGGGACGACGACGTCGCGACCACCACCGCGACGGTCACGGCGCTGGCGCTCCTTGCTGCGCAGGAGGAGGAAGTCCTCGTCCACTCCAATCTCGACGACGGCTTTGCCGGATTGTTCACCGACCTCGCTTCCGTGCTCGGCTTCGTGCTCATCGAGAAAGAGATCATCGAAGGGCTGCTGGGCGCCAATCTCTCCCATTGCTGGGGCCATCATTTCTCCGATCCGCAACGGCGGCTGGCATTCCATCTGGCGCTCAGCGCGGTCAACCCCACGCCCGGCACCATGGTCTATGGCAACACTGTCAGCTATCGCGGCGAGGCAGGCGCCAATTTCGCGAGCCTCGCCAACTACCTGCTGGTCGATGTGATCGGCCAGACGGTGAAGCCGTCGGGTCATGCCATCAATGCGGTGCCGGTCACCGAGAACAGCCGCATCCCCGAGATCGACGAGATCATCGATGTGCAATTGTTCGCCGGGCGCATGGCGCAGCAGGCGGCACCGACCTGGTCCAAGCTCGTCGATGTCGAGCGGGCGATCACGGTTGCCGAGCAGATCGCCGCCGCCGCCAGACGGTTCCGCGACAATGTCGTGCAGGGGCTCGAGCAGGCCGGGGTCGACAGCTCGAGCGCCGTCGAGATGCTGCTTGCCATGAAGCGGCTCGGCCCGAAGCGCATCGAGGAGCTGTGGGGCGCCGGGCAAGCCGATCGCACACAGCCGCGCGGTCGCCGACCAGCGGTCCGGGCACCCTTTGTCGAGGAGCTCGATGCGCTTGCCGACCACCATCTCGACCGGATCGGCAGCGATCTGCGCAAGAGCATCGGCGGCCTGAAGCCCAGGGTCATCGTGGCTTCGAGCGACGTTCACGAGCACGGCAAGATCGCGCTCGAGCAGGTGCTGAGGCAGCTCGGCGCAGAGATTGTCGATGGCGGCGTGTCGACCGACCCGGAGGCGCTTGCCCGGGCAGCGGTCGCCAATGCGGCCGAGGCGGTGCTGCTGTCGACCTATAACGGCATCGCACTCGATTATTTCGAGTCGCTCAAATCCTGCCTGCCGGCCGGCTTTCCGGTGCTGATCGGCGGGCGGCTGAACCAGGTGCCGAGCGGCTCGAACAGCAGCCTGCCGGTCGATGTGTCGGCCGAGCTCGCGGCCGGCGGCGCCATCGTCTGCCGCGAGATCGAGGATGCCGTTCCGGCGTTGCTGGCGATTGCCGGTCAGAGAAAGGCAGTAGGCTTTAGGCAATAGGCAGTGAACGGAGCTCTTCCCTACTGCCTACAGTTTGCTCGAACCCGCAAGGTGTTGTATCGCTCTTGAGCGTCGACGCGAGCCTTGAGGAGTCTCGATGACAGTGGTGCAGCACTTGGGCGACAAGCTCGAGATCAAGCAGGCCGCACCGAGGTTTCCCGCGCTCGGTCTGGCGATTTACTACCTCTGCCATCGCAAGCCGTTTTCCGACATGCCGGCAAGCGCCATCATACCGGTGGTCGACGGCCAGATCAGGCGCGGCCATGCACTCATCGCCATGCAGGGCCCACGCGCCGTCGGCTATCTCGGCTGGGCCCTCTTCACCATCGAGGAGGCACTCGCGCATGTGCACGATGGCGAGCCACCGGAAAGCGCCACCCGCGATCAAGGCGATGTGCTGTGGCCGATGACGGTTGCGGCCAACTCGGCGCCGGTATTGCGCGCTCTGGTGCGCACGGCGCGCGGGATGAATGTCGGCCGCAGCATCATGACGATCCGTCCCTATGAGGACAAAAGCCGGCTGGTGCCGCCAATCCTGATCGTGAGTTAGAGGCTGCAGGCCGTGTTGGCTTTCTTCATCCCACCCTGACGGGACGGAGCAGAAAGGCCGGCATATTGGCCTCGGTGAAGCCGGCCGGATCGCGCTCGCGGGCGTCCTCACGCTCGCGCGGGCGCTCGGGACGCTCAGCCTTCTTCACCGGCCGAAGATGCTGCTGATCCTCGCGGCGGGGTCGCTTGTCGCGGCTGTCATGGGCGGGGCGCGGCGTCGGCTTCTCGCGGGGGTGCTTGCGGGCGGGACCCGAGCGTGCAGCACCGCGTTGCGGGCGGTCGCGCCGCCGGCCCTTGGCCGACATGGCATCCGCCAGCTCGTCCTCGCCGGGCACCTCGCCGTGCCATTCGACCGGCCGCTTGATCAGTTGCTCGATCGCCCGGAGCGCCCGCACCTCCTCGAAAGTGACGAGCGTATAGGCGTGGCCTTCGCGGCCGGCCCGACCGGTGCGCCCGACGCGATGGACGTAATCCTCGGCATGCACCGGCACGTCGAAATTGAACACATGGCTGACCTGGGGGATGTCGAGCCCGCGCGCCGCCACGTCGGAGGCGATCAGATAGGTGATCTGGCCGTTGCGGAATGCATCGAGCGTCTTCAGCCGCGAGAACTGATCCATGTCGCCATGAAGGGCGGAAGCATTGAAGCCGTGCTTCTTGAGCGAGGATTCGAGGACCGCCACGGTGGTCTTGCGGTTGGCGAAGACAATGGCGTTCTTGATGTTGTCGTATTCGCGCAGAAGGCGCCGCAGCGCATCGCGCTTCTCCTTGTCCTCCGAAGGGGCATAGACCGCCTTCTGGATGATTGAGGCCGCCGTGGTGGCCGGCGGGGCAGCCTGAACTTCGACCGGATTGTGAAGGAACTGGTTGGTGAGGCGCTGGATCTCCGGCGGCATGGTGGCCGAGAAGAACAGCGTCTGACGGGTGATCGGCAGGATCTTGCAGATACGCTCGATATCGGGAATGAAGCCCATGTCGAGCATCCGGTCGGCCTCGTCGACGACCAGCACCTCGATGCCGTGCAGCATGAGCTTGCCACGCTCGACATGGTCGAGCAGCCGCCCCGGCGTCGCGATCAGGATGTCGGCGCCACGGTCGATCTTGGCGTTTTGCTCGTCGAAGGACACGCCGCCGATCAACAACGCGATCGTCAACCGGTGGTTGCGACCGAGCCGCTCGAACGCCTCCTGAACCTGGGCCGCGAGCTCGCGGGTCGGTTCGAGAACCAGCGTGCGCGGCATGCGGGCACGGGCCCTGCCCTTCTCGAGCAGCGACAGCATCGGCAAGGCGAAGGCCGCCGTTTTGCCGGAACCGGTCTGGGCGAGGCCCAGAACGTCGCGGCGGGCCAGGGCTGGCGGAATGGCTTTGGACTGGATGGGAGTGGGGGTTTCGAAGCCGGCAGCCCGGACGGCGTCGAGAACCTTTTCGGATAGACCTAAATGATCGAAGGACATGCGGTGTCGCAAACTTTCCTTAAATGGGAAGGCACAGAGTGTTTTTATGACTTGATCTTATACGCCCGACTTGTCGCGCCCCCGGCGGCACAAGACTTCTGTCTTCACCATGAAAAATAGTCAGAACAGATGAAGTGTCAATGACACAGCCCTGCGGCACATGGGCGAATAAGGTCAAACTTCCACAGATTCCGACGCTGCCGGCGTCAATTGAACCGACTCGCCGCACCCGCAGGCACTCGTCTGGTTCGGATTGTTGAAAACAAAGCCCGATCGCAACTTGTCCACCTGATAATCCATCTCGGTTCCAAGCAGAAACATCACGGCCTTCGAATCAATGAGGACGCGGGCGCCCTTGTCCTCGATGACCTCGTCGAACCGGCCCTGCTCGGCCGCCCAGTCCATGGTGTACTCCATGCCGGCGCAGCCGCCCTTCTTGACGCCGATTCGCAAGGCAGACTGCGGATTTCCCGAGCGCGCCATGAGGTCGCGGATGCGGCTCGCGGCGGCCTCGGTAAGCCGCATCACCTGGGGTCGGGGGCGTCGGTCGGCCATGAATTCGGTCCTTCTCCTCGCTCCCGTCTACCACATATTGAGGGTCACGCGCGCCTCATCCGACATGCGGCTGGCATCCCACGGCGGATCGAACACTAGGTTGACCTTCACGTCCTTGACCCCGGCAACGGCGCTCACCGCATCCTGGACCCACCCGGGCATGTCGCCCGCCACCGGGCAGCCGGGCGCGGTCAAAGTCATGTCGATGGTCACCGCCCGGTCGTCGGCGACGTCGATCTTGTAGATGAGGCCAAGCTCGAAAATGTCGACCGGGATCTCGGGGTCATAGACCGTCTTCAGCGCCGCGATCATGTCCTCGGTCATGCGCTCCAGCTCCTCCTTCGGGATGGCGGAGGTCGCAAGATCCTCATATGACGGCAGCGCGGTCATCTCTTCTCTCATATGAACAGTCGGCCAGCCGATTCAAGGGCTTCGCCGAGCCGCTCGACCTCCTCATGGGTGTTGTACATGGCGAAGGAGGCGCGGCAGGTGGCGGTGGTCCCGAAACGGGCGAGCAGCGGCATGGTGCAATGAGTGCCGGCGCGAACCGCAACGCCGGCGCGGTCGATCACGGTGGCGACGTCATGGGCGTGGGCGCCGTCCATGTTGAAGGAGATGATGGCGCCGCGGCTGCGGGCCCGCCCGATGATGCGGAGATTGTTGATCCCCGACAGGCGGCGGAGCGCATGCTCGAGCAGCGAAGCTTCATGGGCGGCAATGCGGTCGCGGCCGATCTTCATCATGTAATCGAGGGCAACGCCGAGGCCGATGGCCTGGACGATGGCCGGCGTTCCCGCCTCGAAGCGATGCGGCGGCTCGGCATAGGTGATGTCGTCGAGGAAGACCTCGCGGATCATCTCGCCGCCGCCCTGATAGGGTGGCATGCGCTCGAGATGCTCCGCCCTGGCGTAGAGCACCCCGATCCCGGTCGGGCCGTAGGTCTTGTGGCCGGTGAAGACGTAGAAGTCGGGATCGATGTCCTGGACATCGATGGTCATATGGACCGCCGCCTGGCTGCCATCCACCAGGATGGGGATGCCGCGGTCGCGGCAAAGCTTCACGACCGCCTTGATCGGCAGGATGGTGCCGAGAGCGTTCGACATATGGGTGATGGCGACCATCCGGGTGCGCGAGGTCAGCAGCTTCTCGAATTCATCGAGCAGAAAGTTGCCGTCGTCATCGACCGGGCTCCAGCGAATCACCGCGCCGCGCCGCTCGCGGTGAAAATGCCAGGGCACGATATTGGAGTGATGCTCGAGGATCGACAGAACGATCTCGTCGCCCTCGCCGATCACCAGGCCGCCGAAGCTCTGGGCCACCAGGTTGATCGCCTCGGTGGCGTTGCGGGTGAAGATGATCTGGCCGGCCGAGGGAGCATTGAGGAACTGACGGACGGTCTCGCGCGCCTTTTCGTAATTGGCAGTCGCCAGATTGGACAGGAAATGCAGGCCGCGATGGACATTGGCATATTCCATCTCATAAGCGCGTGTGACCGTCTCGATCATCGCCTTGGGCTTCTGGGCGGATGCGGCATTGTCGAGATAGGTCAGCGGCTTGCCATAGACCTCGCGCGCCAGAATGGGGAAATCGGCGCGGATCGCCGCGACGTCATAGGCCTGTGCCGAACCGTCAGCCATCGCTGCCATTCCCCGCCGCCGCCTCAGCGGTCAGGCGCCGCCGGTCGAGCCAGCCTTCGCCCCGGGCGGCCAGGCCGTCGCGCAGCCGCTCGTCGGCAACATCGTCGAAGGATTCGGCGATGAAGGCGGTGATCAGCATGCTCCTGGCACGGTCCTTCGGGATGCCGCGGGACCTCAGATAGAAGACGTGATCCTCGTCGAGATCGCCGGCGGTCGCGCCATGACCGCAGACCACGTCATCGGCAAAGATCTCGAGCTCGGGCTTGGCATCGAACTCGGCAGTCGGGCTGAGCAGCAGCGCATGGCTCGACTGCTTGCCGTCGGTCTTCTGCGCATCGGGGCGCACGATGACCTTGCCCTGGAAGATGCCGCGCGCCTCCTCGTCGACGACGCATTTGAAGATCTCGCGGCTGGTGCAGCGCGGCACCGCATGATCGATCACGAGCCTCGTGTCGCAATGCTGACGGTCATGCAGGAGATAGCTGCCGGTCACCCGTGCATCGCCGCCCTCGCCAGAGAACGTGACGAATCCCTGATTGCGGGCGACCGCAGCACCGATCGTGAAGGTGAAGTCGCGCAAGGTCGAGTCGCCGCCGAGATCGATATGGGCGTTGGCCAAATGGTAGGCGCGCGCCGCATCCTCCTGGACCTTGATGCGGTCGAGCCTGGACCCCACTCCGAGCCTCGCCAGGGTGAGCGGCAGAGCGACATAGCTCCCGTCAACGCCGAGATGGGTCTCGACCAGCGTGAGCGCGGCACGATCGCCGATTGCAACCTCGATCCGCGGTGCGAAGCTTTCCGCCCGCGCGCCGCTGTTGACGCTCAGGACCTCCACCGGCAGCGTGACGTTCTCGCCTGCTGCCACCTCGATCCGCAAGCCGCCGCCGAAGAACGCGGTGTTGAGCAGCAGCAGCGGATCGCTACCGTCGATCGGCGACGGCTCGGCAAGGGCGGTGACCGTGATGGCCCCGGTGAGCGGCAGCTCGGAGAGCTCGGGGCGGTAGACCCCGTCGGCAATCACCAGGCGCGCCCGCGGCACGCCCTCGAAGGGCGACAGGGCGACGAGCTGCTGAACCGTTCTGGCATCGGCGATGGCAGGCGTGGCCGGCGGAAATGGACGCGCCAGCAGCTGCTTCAGATCCGTCCAGCGCCAGTCCTCCATGCGGCGATGCGGCAATCCGGTCGCCATGAAGCGCTCGAAGGCCGCCCGCCGCGCCGGCGAGACGGCCATTGCCTCGCCGGCCTGGAGATAGGCCGCCTCGGCGGTGGTGCTGCGGATCGGCATGTTCATCAGGCCGCATCCCTGCCGTAATCGGCATAGCCGCGCTCCTCGAGCTCGAGCGCCAGCGACTTGTCGCCGGATTTGACGATCCTGCCCTGCGACAGGACGTGCACCCGGTCGGGCACGATATATTCGAGGAGGCGCTGATAATGGGTGATCACGATCATCGCGCGGTCCGGGCTGCGCAGCCCGTTGACGCCGTCGGCAACGATCCGCAGGGCATCGATGTCGAGACCCGAATCGGTCTCGTCCATGATGCACAGGCTCGGCTCGAGCACCGCCATCTGCAGGATCTCGGCGCGCTTCTTCTCGCCGCCCGAGAAACCGACATTGACCGGCCGCTTGAGCATCTCCGGCGAGATGCCGAGCCGCTGGGCGCGGTCGCGGATCAGCCGCATGAATTCGGGCGTCGACATCTCGGGCTGGCCGCGCGCCTTGCGCTGGGCATTGAGCGCCACCTTGAGGAACTGCATGGTGGCGACGCCGGGGATCTCGATCGGATATTGGAAGGCGAGAAAGACGCCTCTGGCGGCGCGCTCATTCGGTTCCATGGCGAGAAGATCCTCGCCATCGAGCAGCACCTCGCCGCCGGTCACCTCATAGCCCTCGCGGCCGGCCAGCACATAGGAGAGCGTCGACTTGCCCGAGCCGTTCGGCCCCATGATGGCATGAACCTCGCCAGGTCGCACGGTGAGCGACAATCCATCGAGGATGACCTTGTCCTCATCAGCGAGCTTCACATGCAGGTCTTTGATCTCAAGAATGCCCATCGCTTTTTCCACTAATCCGTCAGTTCCAAACGCCGCTCAATTCGGTCCAATCGCGACTTGATCTCAGCGATGTCTCCGTGGTCGTGATCTTGAATGGTGACGACTCCTCCAAGGTGCTGGCGAATTGCCGTAAGCTCGGCGCTCATCGTATCCAGCCGATTTCCGAGCCGAGCAATATCGGTACGGATTGCGCGCAGATGCTCTAGGACCAGATTGGTCGTATCGTCTGTCATCCAACGCTCCCTTCGAGGCTGATCCCGATCAGCTTCTGAGTCTCGGCCATGAATTCCATCGGCAGCTGCTGCAGCACGTCGCGGACAAAGCCGTTGACCACCAACGCCACCGCCTCCTCCCCGGAGAGGCCGCGCTGCATGCAGTAGAACATCATGTCCTCGGAGATTTTCGAGGTCGTCGCCTCGTGCTCGAAATGCGCTGTCGAGGTCTTCGCCTCGATATAGGGCACGGTATGGGCGCCGCAACGGTCGCCGATCAGCAGCGAGTCGCATTGGGTGAAGTTGCGGGCATTGGTCGCCCTGCGATGGGCCGACACCAGGCCGCGATAGGTGTTGTTGGAATGGCCGGCGGCAATTCCCTTGGAGATGATGCGGCTCGACGTGTTGCGCCCGAGATGAATCATCTTGGTGCCGCTGTCGACCTGCTGGTAGCCGTTCGAGATGGCGATCGAATAGAACTCGCCGCGCGAATTGTCGCCGCGCAGGATGCAGCTCGGATATTTCCAGGTGATGGCCGAGCCGGTCTCGACCTGGGTCCAGGAGATCTTGGAATTGCGGCCGCGGCAGTCGCCGCGCTTGGTGACGAAATTGTAGACGCCGCCCCGCCCCTGCTTGTCGCCCGGGTACCAGTTCTGGACGGTCGAGTATTTGATCTCGGCATCCTCGAGCGCGATCAGCTCGACCACGGCTGCATGGAGCTGGTTCTCGTCGCGCATCGGCGCAGTGCAGCCTTCGAGATAGGACACATAGGCGCCGCGGTCGGCGATGATCAGGGTGCGCTCGAACTGGCCGGTGTTGCGCTCGTTGATGCGGAAATAGGTCGAGAGCTCCATCGGGCAGCGGGTGTCCGGCGGCACATAGACGAAGGAGCCGTCGGAGAACACCGCCGAGTTGAGGGCGGCATAGAAATTGTCGCCCTGCGGAACCACGGAGCCGAGATATTTGCGCACGAGATCCGGGTGCTCGCGCAGCGCCTCCGAGATCGAGCAGAAGATCACGCCGGCCTTGGCGAGCTCGTTCTTGAAGGTGGTGACCACCGAGACCGAATCGAATACCGCATCGACTGCGACATTGCCGGCGCTGTAGACGCCGTCCTCGCCGTCGAGGCTGCTCTTGTCGTCCTGGCGGCGCACGCCGGACAGGATCTCCTGCTCCTTCAGCGGAATGCCGAGCCGCTCATAGGTCCGCAGCAGCTCGGGATCGACCTCGGCCAGGCTCTTCGGACCGGTGACGCCCTTGGGCGCCGCATAATAGTAGATGTTGTTGAAATCGATCTTCGGATAATGGACGCGCGCCCAGGTCGGCTCGTCCATCTGCTGCCAGCGCCGATAGGCCTCGAGCCGCCATTCCAGCATCCATTGCGGCTCCGACTTCTTTGCCGAGATGAAGCGGATCACTTCCTCGGAAAGACCTTTCGGCGCCTTCTCGGTCTCGATCGAGGTCTCGAAGCCGTATTTGTATTTGTCGACATCGATCTCTCGGACGCGTTCGATGGTGTCAAGATCAGCCATTATGCCTTCTCATGCTTGCTATGCTGCAGACCGTGCGGCCGGGCGCGACACGAGCTCGCTCCAGGCCTCGACAATCTGCGTCAGATCCCCCTCCGTGGTGTTCCAGCCGAGGCTCACCCTGAGTGCCGCCCTCGCGAGACGCGGCGGCACGCCCATGGCCTCGAGGACGTGCGAGGGCCCAACCTTGCCGGACGAGCAGGCCGAGCCCGACGAAACCGCGACGCCATGGAGGTCGAGCGCCATGACCGCTGTTTCGGCCAGCAATCCGTCGAGCGCGAAGCAGCTCGTGTTCGGCAATCGCTGGACCTCCTCGCCAAAGACCCGCACGCCCGGCGATACGGCCTTGAGGCGGGACTCGAAACGATCGCGCCATGCGGCCGTGGCACCGCGATCATCGTCGAGCGCCGGCTTTAACGCCGCGGCCATACCGCAAATCGCTGCGACGTTTTCGGTTCCTCCCCTGAGGTGGAATTCCTGCCCGCCACCGCCGATCAGCGGCGACAATGGGGTGCCCGGCCTGACCAGCAATGCGCCGATCCCCTGGGGACCGCCAAACTTGTGGGCCGAGAGGGTCATGAGATCGACGCCCAGCGCGTGCCAGTCGACCGCCATGCGCCCGACCGCCTGCGCGGCGTCGCAATGGATGATTGCGCCATGCGCATGCGCCAGCCGAGCTGCCTCGGCAACCGGCTCGATTGCTCCGGTCTCGTTGTTGGCGAGCATCACCGAGACCAAGGTGGTTTGCGGTCCCTTCGACAGCAGGCGCTCGAGCGCACCCAGCGCGACGATGCCGTTGCCATCGACCGGAAGGTGCTCGATGGGCCGGCCGGACTGTTCAGCCGCGGCACGGATCGAGGGATGCTCGACGGCTGAGATGATGAGGCGGTCGGCGGCGGTGCCGCGCAGTGCCAGCGCATTGGCCTCGGTGCCGCCCGAGGTGAACACCACCGAGCGCGACGGCACGGCGAAGGCCGCGGCGATCTCCTCCCGTGCGGCCTCGACAAGATCGCGGGCGACCCGCCCCTCGCCATGAACCGACGAGGCATTGCCGCCGGTATCAAGCGCGGCGATCATCGCCAGGCGAGCTTCCGGCCGCAGCGGGCTCGACGCATTGTGGTCGAGATATGTGCGCGTGCTGTCCAAGTGGCTCAAGCCATTGTTCGAACGGGATGGGCCATCGCCCGGCGCACCGAGGCCTCGAGGGCGAGGTTGCGGCGGTTGACCACGTCGCCCAAGGTGATTGCCGAGAGGAAGCCCAGGATCTGGCGGCCGAGCGCCGCCCACAGCTCGTGGGTGACGCATTTCTCGCCATTGACGCAGCCATCGATGGCATCGCCCTGGCAGCGGGTCACCTGAAGCGGCTCGTCGACCGCCTGGACGATTTCGGCGATCCAGATCTCGTCGGGCTCGCGCGACAAGGTGTAGCCGCCGCCCGGTCCGCGGGCGCTCTCGACCAGGCGTGCACGTCTGAGTTTAGCGAAAAGCTGCTCCAGATACTCCTGGCTGATCCCCTGGCGGTTGGCGACATCGCCCAGCGGCACCGGTTTGCCGGTGGCATTCAAGGCGATATCAGCCATCGCCATCACGGCGTAACGGCCTTTGGTCGACAGCTTCATGACTGAATTCCGATCATCACGCGGAAATCCTTGAATTCTCGAACGCCACCCGTGTATGACCCGCGGCACGCGTTGCAGGTGCCAGCCGGACACCCTCGAAACATTCTAAAGAGCGATATAGAAAGACCAAGCCCGCTAGTCAACTAATCTCAGGAACGGGGCCCGGCGACATTTGTCGCAACCGCCCCGAGACAGGTTTGCCGCCATATGCCGGAAGTGATTTTCAGTGGGCCCGCGGGGCGTATCGAAGGTCGATACACAAAGGCCAAGGAGCCCGGCGCACCGATTGCGCTGCTGCTGCATCCTCACCCGCAATTCGGCGGGACCATGAACAACCCCATCGTCCATTCGCTCTACTATATGTTCGTCGAGCGCGGCTTCTCGGTTCTGCGATTCAATTTCCGCGGAGTTGGACGAAGCCAGGGCCTGTTCGAGAACGGTGCCGGCGAACTGTCTGACGCCGCCTCGGCGCTCGACTGGCTGCAATCCTTCAACCGCGAGACCCGAATCTGCTGGCTGGTCGGCGTGTCGTTCGGCGCCTGGATCTCCATGCAGTTGCTGATGCGGCGGCCGGAGGTGACCGGCTTCATCTCGGTCGCGCCGCTCGCCAAGCATTATGATTTCTCGTTCCTTGCCCCCTGCCCGGCCTCCGGCCTGTTCGTGCATGGCGAAAAGGATGTCGTGACCCCTCCCGAGTCGGTCAACACGCTGGTGTCGAAGCTCAAGACCCAGCGCGGCATCAAGATCGATCACAAGGTCATTCCCGGAGCCAACCACTTCTTCCAGGACAAGACGGACGAGCTGGTCGAGGTGTGCAGCACCTATCTCGATCGCCGCATGAGCAGCGAGAGCTGAAGCTCTCACGACACCCGATGCAGCACGCCGCCGGTCATCGGCTGCGGCGCCCGCGTCGTTGTCGGGAAGGTGATCGGGAGGCCCTTGAGGCTTCGCACAGCGAGATAGGCCCAGGCCTCCGCCTCGATCGCATCGCCATCAAGGCCGAGCGCTTCGGCAGGCGCCACCGGAGCGGTGAGGTGCCAGGCCAGCAGCTCCATCAGGAAGCGGTTGCGACGCCCGCCGCCGCAGATGATCCACCAGGTCGGCTGCTCGGGAAACCAGGAAGCAGCGCGGGCAATCGTCGCAGCCGTGAGGCGCGCCAGCGTCGCGGCACCGTCAGCGGGCGGCAGGTGCTCGACCGGCTCCAGGGTGAAATCGCCGCGATCGAGCGATTTGGGCGCCGGCCGTTCGAGAAAGCCGCTCAGGAGATAGTTCCGCAACACCACCTCGTCAGCCATCCCGGACCGCGCCAGCGTCCCATCGACATCGACGGGCTGGCCGGTGTGACGCATCGCCCAATCATCCATCAGCGCATTGCCGGGTCCGCAGTCGAAGGCGAGCAGCGACCCATCGCGGCCGACCCAGGTGACATTGGCAACCCCGCCAATGTTGACGAACGCCACCGGCCGCTCGGGAGCCCGCGCCGCCAGGACGCGGTGGTAGACCGGGGCCAGCGGCGCGCCCTCGCCGCCAGCGAGGACATCGGCGGCTCTCAGATCGTTGACCACCGCGCGCCCGGTGATCCGCGCCAGCATCGCGCCATCGCCGAGCTGCACGGTCAGCAGCTGCTCGGGCCGATGCAGGACCGTATGGCCGTGGTAGCCGATGACGTCGACCGAGGCGGGTCCGATCCCCATGCGGCTCAGGTAGTCGAGGATCGCCTCGCCATGGATGGCGGTCAGCTCGGCTTCGAGCGAAGCGAGGCTCGCCGGCCGCTCGGTCCGCTCCTTGATGGCGCGCGCTGCGAGCAGGCCGTCGGCGATCCGCGCCCGGGTCGCGGCGGGATAGGGCCGGCTGAAAAACGGCCCGCGCTCGGCGGCCTCCTCGCCATCGGTGCTGAGCAGCGCGATGTCGACGCCGTCCATCGAGGTGCCGCTCATCACGCCGAGTGCCGTCAGGAGTTCCGCCATATCAGGTTCTCTGCTAGAAGCCGCCGGCGGGCAGACTGCACCGGACCACCAGAATGAGCAAGTTCAGTTCCGAATTCCTGCGCGTGCTCGACGAGCGCGGCTATATCTACCAATGTTCCGACCCGGAGGGGCTCGACGCCAAGGCGGGCCGCGGCGAGGTGGTCGCCTATGTCGGCTATGATTGCACCGCCCCGTCGCTCCATGTCGGCAGCCTGATCTCCATCATGATGCTGCACTGGCTGCAGCAATTCGGCGGCAAGCCGATCGCGCTGATGGGCGGCGGCACGACGCGGGTCGGCGATCCGTCGGGTCGCGACGAGACCCGCAAGATCCTGACGGTGGAGGAGATCGACGCCAACAAGCGCTCGATCATGCAGTCCTTTTCCCGGTTCATCACCTTCGGCGAGGGCCGCTCCGAGGGGCTGATGGTCGACAATGCGGAGTGGCTCACCCCGCTCAACTACATCGGCTTCCTGCGCGATGTCGGCCGGCACTTCTCGGTCAATCGCATGCTTGCGATGGAATCGATCAAGGTCAGGCTGGAGCGCGAGCAGGAGCTGTCCTTCATCGAATTCAACTACATGATCCTGCAGGCCTACGACTTCGTCGAGCTGGCGCGGCGCCATGCCTGCATCCTGCAAATGGGCGGGTCAGACCAATGGGGCAATATCGTCAACGGCATCGAGCTTGGCCGGCGCCTCGGCACGCCGCAGCTCCATGCCCTGACCTGCCCGCTGCTGACCACCGCATCGGGGGCGAAGATGGGCAAGACCGCCGCAGGCGCGGTATGGCTCAATGCCGACATGCTGTCGCCCTACGATTACTGGCAGTTCTGGCGCAACACCGAGGATGCCGACGTCGGCCGCTTCCTCAAGCTGTTCACCACCCTGCCGCTGCCTGAGATCGCGCGGCTCGCGGCGCTCGGTGGCAGCGAGATCAACGAGGCAAAGAAGGTGCTGGCGACCGAGGCGACGTCGCTGCTGCATGGCCGCGAGTCGGCCGAGAAGGCGGCCGAGACGGCGCATCAGGCTTTCGAGCAGGGGGTGAGCGCGGAGGGTCTGCCGAGCTTCACACTCGATCTTCAGACAGGCGTCAACATTCTCGACGCCAATGTCGCGGTCGGTTTCGCCAATTCGCGCGGCGAGGCCAGGCGCGCCATTCAGGGCGGCGGCATCAGGGTCAATGACGTCACCGTCAGCGACGAGCGGATGGTGCTGTCGCGCGCCCAGCTCGGACCGCAGGGGGCGATCAAGCTCTCCTTCGGCAGGAAGAAGCACGTCCTGATCAGGGACAGGCAATAGGCGGTGAATCAGCCACGCGGGTCGCGCAGCGGCTTGCGCGGACCGACCGGAGTGCCGTCGGGATTGGTCCCACCACCGCCGATCGAGAACAGGTGGCGGAGGAACCCCGGAGCGATCGCCGACACCGGGTTCACCACGAAGCGCGGCTCCTGCATCGTGCCCTGGAGCGCGAAGTTCAGCCCGAACACGCCCTGGCCACGACCGCCCATCAGCACCTCGCCCAGCACCGGAACTTCGCTCAAGGCAGCGTTCAGCGCATAGGCCGGGATGATGGTGCCGCCGATGTCCATGCGCCCGTCGACCTTGCGAATGATGCCCTGGGCGGATGCACCCATCTCCGGCCCCTGCACCAGCGCATCACCGATCCTGACAAACCGCTGATCGGCCGAGAACGGCAGGGTGAGCCGCGAGAAGGCGAGGCCGTCGCGGCGCGGGCCGCTCCGCTTCTTGGCGCGGTCCTGCTCGTCGATGTTCGACAGCGCCACCTCGTTGCGGACTTCGAAATTGCGGATCACCAGCAGGCCGCGCTGAATGCCGGACTGCGCCCCGGCATCGAGGACTGCCGAGAACTCGAGACTGCCGCCCGCCACCTTGGAATAGAGATTGGAGGCCCGCAGCGCCGCACCGGCATCGCGGCCGGTCACCCGCATCTCGCGGGTGCCCTGGGCGGCCGGCGTGATCTTCAGCGTCACCGGTCCGCCGCTGATGAACTGCCCCGTCAGATCGGCGCGCTGGACGACCCCGTTGGTGATCTCGAGCTGCCCGTTCAGATTGTCGATCACCTCTCCGCGATTGGCATAGACCCGGGTGACCGCAGCCTGGACCGTGACCGGAATCCCGGCGGCGGGCGGCGGACCGGACGACATGAACATCTGACTGATCAGCCGGCGCGCATCGAAGGTCGCGCCGGTGATCGACAGGTTGAGCACCCCGTCGACCGTCTTGATCCCGAGCCCCACCTGGGTCTGGTCGTCGAGATTGACCACCGGCAGCGTGCCCTCGACAATCCCGCCATCGGGAGCGATCCGCATGCTTCCCTGGATCTTGAGATCCTTGCCGGAGATCTTGAGATCCTTGATGAGGATGGCCTTGGGGGATGTCAGGTCGATCGACAGGCTGGCCAGTGTCTTGGGGCTCGGCGGCCGTGACCAGCCGATGACATCGAGGAAGGCATAAGCCCGTGACAGGTCGGCATCGATATCGGCCTTGACGAGCTTGCGCCCTTCGATCAGGCCGGAAACCCGCGCCTTGATCGGACCCTGAACAAATCCCGACACATCGAGCCCGAGCTTGCGGCGCGCCATGTCGTCGAGGGTCGCGTCGAGTATCACCTCGTCGCGCTTGTCGGTGCTGTTGAAGCTGCGGGCCCAGGAGATCGAGGCCTTCTGGCCACCGACGATCACCGGCCCATGCGCCTTCACGCCATTGTCGTCGACCTCGATGTCGATCTTTCCTTCGCTGAAGTCAAAACCTTCGACGGCGCCCGAGAAGGATGCATCTTCGATATGAGTCGCCGCGCGAATATGCGGCTCTGGCGGAACGCCCTGACCGAGCTTGGCATCGAGCTCGAACTTGACCGTGGCGTTGCCGCTCAGCTGGACGCCGTCGAGCCCGGCCTTGGTCGCCAACTCGAATGGCGGAGAATCGATCAGCTCCCGGAGCGCGTCGGCCGAGGCTTGGGCCTCGACACCAAATGTCGCTGGCGTCACGGTGGGCGCGAGATCATGGGCCCGCATGGACCCGCTGCTGACGGCGAGCTTCTTGCCCGAGGGCAGGGTCACCACCCCGCCCGTCGTGTCGACCGCAAAAGTGTTGCCGCGCAACCGCGCCTTGAGGCTGACGCCGCTGACCGGCGGCAGCGGCTTGAAATAGGTGCCAGCGACATTCTCGGCGGTGAACCGCATGTCGACCATCTCGTCGGGAATGGGCACCCGCCGAAACGCCGCTGCCAGGACATCACCGGGGAGCGCGATCCGGAACTCGCCCTCGGAGATCCGCCCGCCGGTGATATTCTCCATGAACCAGCTGCGCGCGCCCGGCGCCACCACGCCCGGCCACAGATGCTTGAGCATCGGCTCCGGCAGATCGCGCACCCGGCCGGCCAGGTACACGCCGATCGCCTCCGAGCCGCCGATGAACTTGCCCCTGAGCCGGACGGCGGTGTTGCCCGACATCATCACCAGATCGTCGACCGTCAGCTGGCGCTCGCCGATCGAGGCGACGCCCTTGAAATCGAAGCTGTCGAGCGACAGCCCATGCGAGCCGGCAAAGGCATCCATGTTGATGTTCTTGGCGTTGAGCGCGACGGCATAGGCTTCAAGCCTGCCGGAGGCATCGCGGCGCGGATCGACCCGGCCGGCGAGGCTGGCCTTGCGCCCGTCCACCAGAAGGGACGAGTTGCCGATCACGAACCCGCCCGAGGCGGGATCATAATCGACCCGGATGAGGCCCTCATCGATGAGGATCGGGTCGGCGAGATAATTCGGGAACCCGACGCGGCCGGCCCTCGCCGACAGCTCGGCCGAGCCGCGAAGAATCTTCCCGCCCTCGGCGAACTCGATCTCGGCATGACCCGACAGCGGCAGCTTGACCTGCGCAAGCTGCGACAGCGCGAACACTTCGTCGGCGATATCGGCCGGCACCAGATCGAAGATCCGTGCGCTGACGTTGAAGGTCTTGCTTTCGGAGCGGTAGGTGGTGACCACCTCGGTGCGCCATGGCTCGGCGCCGCTCGAGATGCGGGCATCGGTGAACAGCACGAAGCCGTATTCGGCCCGCTTGAAAATGAGGTTGGCCTGCGGCGCATACCACACCGCCCGATTCGCCTCGTCATAGACCGAGAGCGACGCCTGGCGGATATGAACGGCCTCGAGCGCCGCCATCGCCGAGCCGCCGCGCGGGTTCATCTGGGTCATCAAGACGTCGATGGCATTGGGTGCATTCTCGACCGCCACCGGCGGCGGAACCGCCCCCTGGTGGTCGCCCTTGCCGCCGCCCGGCGCTGCTTCGGGATCACCGAAACCGAGCTGGAACGAGCCGTCGAGCTTGCGGCGGACGAGAATGCGCGGACCGATCAGCTCGAGCCGCCGCAGATTGACGCCACCGGCCAGGAGAGCCCGCCCTTCCACCCCGACGGCGGCACGGGGCGCGGCAGCGATCATGTTGCCGTACTCGTCCCGGAGCTTGATGTCCCGCAATCGAATCCGCGGCTCACCCGATTCGGCATCGCGCTCGAGCACCACGCCGGAGATCTCGGCCCGAACGCCGGGCAACAGCCGGCCGATTCGGCTCTGCACCGTGGTGGTCAGAAATCCGAGCTCGACCGGGCCCTGCGACAAGCGCCAATAGAACGCAGCAGCGATCACGACGCAGATGCTGGCGAGCACCACCGTGGTTGCTGCTATGTACCTGCCGACCCGGCGAGCCAATTCTCAATGCCCCACTTCAACTGCCCTGCGAAAGGTTGCCGCTGCTGCGCCCGGAAGGCAATGTTTCACGATCTCGGTTTACCAGTTATGAACCATGCCATCAGCGCAGCGGGCAGTAAGATGTCTGCTAGATCTATCCCCTTAGTCTAATCAAGCGAATTGAACATTGGCCCACGTAAAGCGACGAAAGGATGGCAAGCAATGAGCATGCTGGAGGCTGGCCAGTCGGCACCTGATTTTTCCTTGCCGGGAGACAGCGCATCGAAGATCCGCATGAAGGACTTCCGGGGGCGCAACGTCGTCCTCTACTTTTATCCGAAGGACGACACCAGCGGCTGCACCCAGGAAGCCAAGGATTTCTCGGCGCTCAAGCCCGACTTCGACGCAGCCTCGACGGATGTGGTCGGAATCTCGGCCGACAGTGCCAAAAGCCACGATAAATTCAAGGCAAAGCACGATCTCGATGTCCGCCTCGCCTCCGACGAGGACCATGCGGTGCTCGAAGCTTATGGCGTCTGGGCCGAGAAAAGCATGTATGGCAGGAAGTACTTTGGCGTGGAGCGCACCACTTTTCTGATCGATCGCAAGGGCAGGATTTCCCGGATTTGGCGAAAAGTGAAGGTGCCCGGACATGCAACGGAAGTTCTTGAAGCAGCAAGGAATCTGGATTGACATTTTTCGGCGGTTCTTTTTCTGCCGCATTCTTATGCTGATTCGAGGCCGTTGAGCGTTGGGCCATCGGGGCAAGACGTTGTTTTGCGAGGTTTCGCAGACGTTGGCGTTTGTTTGGGTATGGACTTCGGGGATGGAATCGGCCTGAATGTCGGTTGGGGAAAGACGACAATTCGTCGACGGGTGTGGGTCGGAGCGTTCAGGCGGCTTCCGGGTCATGCCCCTGCAACGACATGGACCAGGCAACCCGAGGCGAGACGGGCAGGTCTAGTATGATATTCAATCGGTTTCGTAGCAAAGCCAATACCTCCGTCGCTCCGAGCCGGCAGCGGCGGAGAACGTCGGGTCGTCCGACCACGATCTCGAGCGAGGTGATCATCGAGGGGCACCTCGTCACCAATGGCGAGATCCAGATCGATGGCACGATCAATGGCGATGTACGGGCGCGGGTGTGCGTCGTCGACGCCAATGGCGTGATTCATGGCGAGGTCTATGCCGAGGAGGTGCTGGTGCGGGGCCGGGTGATCGGACCGATCCGCGGCATCCATGTGCATATACTGGCCGGCGGCCATGTCGAGGGCGACGTCATCAACGAGACGCTGTCGGTCGAGAATGGGGCCTATATCGACGGCAAGATCCGCCGCTCCGAGGATCCGCTCTCCGAGCCCATTGCGGCCGGCTATTATGGCGAGCCCGAGGAGCCGCAGCTCACCTATCACACCATGGCGGCGCCGCCATCGCCGCCGCCGCCGTCGCCTCATCAGTTCGGGGTCATCGACGAGGATGGATTCCATGCGGTCGAGATGCCTCAGCGCGGACCGAAGGCCGCCGAATAGGCGAGAAGAGGCAGTCGGCGTCAGGCAACAGGCAGTGGGGTGAAGCCCTTCCCTACTGCCTACTCGATATCCCCGACGTCCGCCACCTCGCCGCCATGCACCCGATGAGCGAGGCTTGCCGCCATGAAGTCGTCGAGGTCGCCGTCGAGCACCGCCGAGGGGTTGGTGCTGGTCACCCCGGTCCTGAGGTCCTTGACCAGCTGATAAGGCTGCAGGACATAGGAGCGGATCTGGTGACCCCAGCCGATATCGGTCTTGGCGGCATTGGCGGCATCGATCTTTTCCTGGCGCTTCTGCAGCTCGAGCTCATAGAGCCTGGCCTTCAGCATGTTCCAGGCGGTCGCCCGGTTCTTGTGCTGCGAGCGCTCGTTTTGGCAGGCAACGACGATCCCGGTGGGCAGATGGGTGATGCGCACCGCCGAATCGGTGGTGTTCACATGCTGGCCGCCGGCCCCTGAAGCCCGGTAGGTGTCGATCCGGCAGTCCGCTTCATTGATCTCGACATCGATCGTATCGTCGACGACCGGGAACACCCAGACGCTGGCAAAGGATGTGTGGCGTCGGGCATTGGCATCATAGGGCGAGATGCGCACCAGCCGGTGGACGCCCGATTCGGTCTTGAGCCAGCCATAGGCGCTGTTGCCCTTGACGAGAATGGTGGCGGATTTGATGCCGGCTTCCTCGCCGGCATGCTCCTCGATGAACTCGACCTTGTAGCGGTGCGCCTCGGCCCAGCGCACATACATGCGCAACAGCATGTTGGCCCAGTCCTGGCTCTCGGTGCCGCCGGCCCCGGCATGGATCTCGACATAGCAGTCATTGCCGTCGGCCTCGCCCGACAGCAGGGTGAGCAGCTCCTGCCTGGCCACTTCCGGATGCATGGCCTGGAGCACCGCCTCGGCATCGGCGACGATCGCCTGGTCGCCCTCGAGCTCGCCGAGCTCGATCAGCTCGACATTCTCATCGATCGAGCGCTCGAGCCGGAGCACGGTGGCGATCTGCTGATCGAGCTCCTGGCGGCGGCGCATGACGTCCTGGGCACGGGCCGGATCGTTCCACAGCCCCGGATCCTCCGACTTCGCATTGAGTTCGGCCAGCTGCTTCAGCGCGTTGTCCCAGTCAAAGATGCCTCCTCAGCAGTCCGATCGACTGCTTCATTTCTTCGACCAGGTTGACGATCTCGGTGCGCATGGGCTCGGAGTTAGGACAGCGAAGGACGACCGCAAGGGCTCAATAGAGACCGCCGGTCCCGGTCGTCAAGCCGCCTTCGATGATAGAAGCATTGCCGCTGCCATCGCCGACCCCGATGACAACCGTGTCCTGGGGCGGGCCTTCGCCCGGCTTGAAGGCCTCGAGAATGACGTTGGGATCGCCAAAGGCGGCGCGCTGACCAGTCTGCGGATCGATCGGAATGAGTTGAATGCCGGCGGGCACCCGGAACGGCGTCGCCGGCTTGTCGCGCAGCGCATTGCGCATGAAGGCGGCGGCAATCGGCGCCGCCAGCTCACCGCCGGTGGCGTGCTCGCCCATCGGTCGCGGCTTGTCGAAGCCGACATAGACCCCGACGGTCAGGTCCGGGGTGTAGCCGATGAACCAGGCATCGCGCTCGTCATTGGAGGTGCCGGTCTTGCCGGCCACCGGCTTGCCGACCGCCTTCAGCGCCTGGCCGGTCCCGCGCTGCACCACGCCCTCCAGCATCGAGGTGATCTGGTAGGCGGTGTAGGGGTTGATGACCTCCTCGCGCTGATCGATGAATTCCGGTTCGGGCTGATCCGTCCAGGAGGGTGCATTGCAGCCGGTACACTCGCGCTTGTCGTGGCGGAAGATGGTGCGCCCATAGCGATCCTGCACCCGGTCGATCAATGTCGGGACGATCTTCCTCCCGCCATTGGCCAGCATGGAATAGCCGGTGGTGATCTTGAGAAGGGTGGTGACGCCGGCGCCGAGCGACATGGACGGCATCGGCTTCAGACGATCGTAGATGCCGAGCCGTTCGACCAGCGTGCAGAATTTCTGCATGCCGAGATCATGGGCGAGCCGCACCGTCATGGCATTGCGCGACTTCTCGATGCCGAGCCGGAGCGTCGAGGGGCCGTAGAATTTCTTGGTGTAGTTCTCGGGCTTCCAGATCTCGCCATTCTCGAGCTGGATCTCGACCGGCGCGTCCATGACGACCGAGGATGGCGTATAGCCGTTGTCGAGCGCCGCCGCATAGACGAAGGGCTTGATGGCGGAGCCCGGTTGCCGCAGCGCCTGGACCGCCCGATTGAATTGGCTCAGGGCATAGGAGAAGCCGCCGACCAGGGCCAGCACACGGCCGGTATGGGGATCCATGGCGACGAGTGCGCCGTCGACCGCCGGCATCTGCACGAGGTGGAAGTTGCCTGATCCCTCGGTTGCCGGAGCGACATAGACGACATCGCCGGGCGCCAGCACGTCGGAGGCCTTCTTGACCTCCGGACCGTGCCTTCCCGCCTCGTCGCCGGCCTTGCGGGCCCATTTCAGCAGCTTGAGCGGAATCGTTCCCCTGTCACCGCCGGTCAGGCCGACGGTCGCCGCCTCTGCCGAGACCTCGAGAACCACAGCGAGTCGCCAGGGATTGACGTCGGAAGGGACCGGCATCGCCGCCAGCTCCTTCGCCCAATTGCCCTCGGGGTCGATCCTCGTCACCGGCCCGCGCCAGCCCAGGCTGCGGTCGAATTTCTGGAGACCGGCGGCCAGCGCCACCCGCGCCGAGATCTGGAGGCTCGGGTCGAGGGTGGTGCGGACCGAGTAGCCTTCGGCATAGAGCCTGTCCTCACCATAAAGATCGGTGAGCTCGCGGCGCACCTCCTCGGTGAACGACTCGGCAGCGAAGGACTGCGGACCAACCGGGCGCGCCGTGACGACCAGGGGCTTGGCCACTGCCTCGTCATGCTCCGCCTTGGTGATGTGGCCGTTCTCGGCCATCCGATCGAGCACCCAGTTGCGCCGCTCGACGGCCCGCTCGCGATTCTTGACCGGCTGATAGTTCGCCGGCGCCTTGGGCAAGGCCGCGAGGTAAGCCATTTCCGAAAGATCAAGCTCGCTCAGAGATTTTCCGAAATAATTGAGCGCTGCCGCCGCCACGCCATAGGAACCGGCGCCAAGGAAGATCTGATTGAGATAGAGATCGAGGATCTGCTCCTTGGTGAATGCCCGCTCGAGTCGCTGCGCCAGCAGCGCTTCCTTGATCTTGCGATCGAATGTGCGTTCCGAGGTGAGGAGGAAGTTCTTGGTCACCTGCTGGGTGATCGTCGAGGCCCCGATGAAGCGGCGGTTGTTGCCCTCGATCACGCCCTGGATATTCTGAACCAAGGCCCGACCAATCCCCGCCCAGTCGATCCCGGAATGCTCGTAGAAATTCTTGTCCTCGGCCGAGAGAAAGGCCTGGATAAGCCGTTCGGGCATGGCGGATACCGGCACGAACACCCGCCGCTCGCGGGCGAATTCCTCGAGCAGCGAACCATCGGCGGCATGCACCCTGGTCATCACCGCGGGCTTGTAGTCGGCGAGCTTCTGGTAATCCGGCAGGCTGCCGGCGGCCTGCCAGATCAGGAAGCCGGCGGCGCCCGCGACCGCGAGGATGACCACGCAGCCGAATGTGAAAACTACGCCAAGCAGTCTGATAAAGCCGTTTCGCCGGCGGCGCATCTCGCCCCTCGCATCAAGAGCCGCTCGAGCAACCCTGACCCTGCAGCAGACGCGCCAAGCGAACCGACAGATTCGCGCCCCTCGCGCCGCTGACGAACCGGCTATAGCCTGAATGTGGCGATTGGGCGGCGATGGGGTCCTGAAAGGTGGAAAGCAAGCTCTACCGGGCGGCACTTTCGCGGGGTGGCGCGGGTCTGGACTGACCGAAATAGGAATCGACGGCGCCGACCATGGCTTTTGCCATCTTGCGGCGCCATTCGGTCGAGCGCAGGAGCCTCTCATCAGCCCGGTTGGAGAGATAGCCGAGCTCCAGCAGGACCGAGGGCACATCCGGTGCCTTGAGCACGCGGAACCCGGCCGAGCGATGGGGGTGGCCGGTCAGCAGCGTCACCGGCTTGAGCTGGCGCACCAGCCGGCGGGCAAGGAAGACCGAGCTGTTCTTGGTCTCGCGCTGAGTCAGGTCGATCAGGATCCCGGCGATCTGCTCGCTGTCCTCGGCATGGGCGACACCGGCCAGAATGTCGACGCCGTTCTCCTTCTCGGCGAGCGCCTGGGCCTCGGCATCGGACGCCTTCTCGGACAGGGTGTAGACGGTCGCACCGCGCACCGTCGGGCCGCGCAGCGCATCGGCATGGATGGCGATCAGGAGGTCGGCGTGCTGCCGGCGGGCAAAGCGCACCCGGTCGGCCAGCGAGATGAAGCTGTCGCTGTCGCGGGTCAAGAGAACGCTGTAGCGCTGGGTGGCCTCGAGATTCTCCTTCACCACCCGGGCAAAGGCCAGAACCACATCCTTCTCGAGGATTCCCGAACGGCTCGAGGCTCCAGGATCGAGCCCACCATGGCCGGGATCGAGCACGATCACCTTTCGCCCACGGGTTTCAGGATTTTTCTCGCCCTGGTCGGGCTGTTCCCCGGCCGGTGGCGGAGAGCCGTCAGGCTTTGGTCGCGGACGCGGCAGGGGATCGGCCCCCTCCTCGGCAATTGCGCTGTCAGGGCGTCCGGCGGCGCGATCGAGGCGGGCAAAGGTCGTCCGGTCGGTCGCCACCAGGTCGACCACCATGCGCGCCGGCTGGCCCTCGCGGGGATCGATCAGGAAGGATTTCTGGATCAGCGCCGGGCCGGCGAGATCCATGACGATACGGGCCCGCTTCTCGCCGATGCGGCCATAGCGATAGGCGGTGATCAGCCCCCGCCCTGCCGCGCCGATTCCGGGGGGCAGCCGGAAGGTGATGTCGGGCAGGTCGACGACGGCGCGGAACGGGTCGGCCAGGATGTAGACGTTGAAGCCCACCGACCGGTTGAGATCGGCGATGAAGCGGGTCCGCTGCTGGTCGCCGGCGATTCGGGCGGCAATCACTGCCGGCTGCGCGCTGACGGGACGAGCGGATCGGGCAAGCACGGGCGAAACCACCGCCAGGGCTGCCACCATCGCGAGCAGGCTCGAGAGAAACAGCGTGACTGGTACCCGTTTCCCCACCTGAACTGCCCCTGCCCGCTGCGATCCCCCTGATTCGGGCAGAAACAAGCCCGCAGCAGAGAAGGTAGGGTGCGGATGGTTAACTCATGGTTGATTGTGACTGACAGCACGGGAGTTTGGCTTGCAATGGCGAAAGGGAGTGCATACAACCTCGTGCTTGCACCATCGCGTATCGGGGCCGCATCGCC
>JBIOYR010000128.1:0-5296 GCA_044870245.1 Aestuariivirgaceae bacterium
AGGGCGACGAGAAGCGAGACGAGATTACCGGCGACATGGCCGCCGACCAGGCCGCCATGGACGATGATGCCGACGCCGAACAGGGCAGCAAGGGCGGCCGCCCAGGTGAGGAGCGATGGCTTCTCGCGGGTGATGTAGGGGCTCAACAGGGCAGTGAAGAGCGGCGAGGTGGCGCCGATCGCCGAGACATTGGCGGTCGAGGTCAGGGTCAGGGCGGTGACATAGAGGGTCGAGCCGACCGAGAAGAAGCCGGCGCAGGCGACCAGGGCCGGGATCGGCATGGCGCGAAAGCGCGCCCAAGCCTCGCGCAGGCCATAGGCGATAACGAGATAGAGGACGAGAATGGCGGCCATCGCGAGGCCCCGCCAGCAATTGATCTGCCAGCCGGTGAGGCCAGGCAGATGGCGGACGAACGCACCCGACAGGGAGAAACCGGCGACCGCCAGGACAATGAGGACGGCGCCGCGCGCGATATTGACCTCGTTCAGCTCGAGGCCACCGTCGACGCGCTGGTGCTCGGTCATGGCACGGTCCGAGGATCAGGCCCTCAGACGTTGATTCTCCGGATCGAAGGGCGATTCCGGGATGACCGTGGCACGATAGGATTCGCCAAGGATCCGCACCGCCAGCTCGCTGCCGATCTCGCCAAGATCGGGTCGGACCATGGCGAGGGCGAGCGACTTGCCGAGGCGCCAGCCATAGCCGCCGGAGGTGCAACGCCCGACGAGCGCGCCGCGCTTGTCGTGGATCGGCTCGGAGCCGCGGGCATCGACATCGGTGGTGCCATGGACCTCGAGCGTGACGAAGCGGTTGGCAAAGCCGCGCTCGCGCCACCGCACCAGGGCATCGCGGCCGATGAACTCGCCCTTGTTCAGGTGAACGAAGCGGTCGAGGCCGGATTCGAGCGCCGAATATTCGATCGACAGCTCGCGCGGTATCAAGCGGTAGGATTTCTCGAGCCGCAGCGAGTCCATGGCCTTGATGCCGAACGGGCGAATCCCCATCGGCTTTCCGGCAGCCATGATCAGGTCGAAAATGGTGTTCTGCATCTCGATCGGGTGATGCAGCTCCCAGCCGAGCTCGCCGACGAAATTGACGCGCAGCGCATGCGCCTGAGCGATGCCGACATCGATGAACTTGCCGGTGAGCCAGGGGAAGGCGGCATTGGAAAGATCGGCATCGGTGAGCTTCTGCAAGAGATCGCGCGAGCGCGGGCCGGCGAGCACCAGCACGCCATATTGGGTGGTGATCTTCTCGAGGCGGACGCCGCCCGAGGCCGGCAGTGCCTTTTCGAGACAGTCGAAGTCATGGCGCTCGAAGGCGCCGGCGCCGACCAGGTAGAAGCTGTCGCGGCCGGTGCGGTAGACGGTGAACTCCGAGCGGACGCCGCCGTTCTTCGACAGCAGGTGACAGAGCGCGATCCGCCCCTTCTGCTTGGGAATGCGGTTGGCGAGCAGCCCATCGAGCCAGGCCTCGGCGCCGGGACCGGAGACCTGGTATTTGGCGAAGGCCGACATGTCGAGCAGACCGACATTGTCATGGACATTGCGGCACTCGTTGCCGACATGGGGGAAATAGTTGGAGCGGCGGAACGACCATTTCTCGACGATGCGGCGATCGTCGGTGGCGGGCGCGTGGTTGTGGTTGAGGATGACGTCGGGGCGGTCGAGCTCGGCGTCGGACAGCGCGAGATCGGGCGGGGCGAACCAGCCGGGGCGCTCCCAGCCATAGACCGAGCCGAAGACGGCGCCCAGCGCCTTCATGCGGTCATAGCAGGGAGTGCGCTTCAGGGGCCGGGCGTCGCTCCTCTCCTCGTCGGGATAATGCGGGGTGAAGACGTTGCGGTAGGCTTCCTCGTTCTTGACCTTGAGATAGCCGCGCGCGGCGTAAGGACCGAAACGGCGCGGGTCGACGCCCATCATGTCGATCGAGGGCTCGCCCTCGATAATCCATTCGGCAAGCTGCCAGCCGGCGCCGCCGGCGGCGGTGACGCCGAAGGAGTGCCCCTCATTGAGCCAGAGATTGCGTCTGCCCCAGGCCGGGCCGATGATCGGCGAGCCGTCCGGAGTGTAGGCGATGGCGCCGTTATAGACCTTCTTGATCCCGACCTCGGCAAAGGCGGGAACGCGGACCATGGCCGCCTCGATATGGGGAGCCAGCCGGTCGAGATCCTCCTGGAACAGCTCGAACTCGGCCTTCTCGGCCGGGCCGTCGACGTAGCAGGCGGGGGCGCCGCGCTCGTAGGGGCCGAGGATCAGCCCGCCATTCTCCTCGCGCATGTACCAGGATGAATCGCTTTCGCGCAGCACGCCCATCTCGGGCAGGCCGCGACGCTGGCGCTCGACGATCGCCGGGTGCGGCTCGGTGACGATATATTGGTGCTCGACCGGGATGACCGGGATGTCGAGGCCGAGCATCTCGCCGGTCTGGCGCACGAAATTGCCGGTGGCGGTCACCAGGTGCTCGCAGGTGATGTCGCCCTGATCGGTGGTGACCTGCCATTCGCCGGACGGGGTCTGAGCGATGGCGGTGACGCGGGTCTTGCGGTGGATCTGGGCGCCGCCGTCGCGGGCGCCCTTGGCCAGCGCCTGGGTCAGGTCGGCGGGCTGGATATAGCCGTCATCGGGATGCTGGATGGCGCCGAGAATGCCCTCGACATTGCATAGCGGCCAGATCTCCCTGACCTGATCGGGGGTCAGGAGATTGACCTTGATGCCGATGGTCTCGGCAACGCCGGCGTAATACATGTACTCGTCCCAGCGGTCGCGGGTGCGGGCGAGGCGGATGTTGGAGACCTGGCGGAAGCCGACATGCTGGCCGGTCTCGGCCTCGAGCGCGCCGTAGAGCTTGACCGAGTGCTTGTGGATCTGGCCCACCGAATAGGACATGTTGAACAGCGGCAGGAGACCGGCGGCGTGCCAGGTCGAGCCCGAGGTCAGCTCGTTGCGCTCAAGGAGAACGACGTCCGACCAGCCTTTCCTGATCAGCGCATAGAGCGTGCCGACCCCGACGACGCCGCCGCCGATCACCACCACACGAGCATGCGACTTCATGGACGGCTCCTTTCAGGGCCCGAAACGGTTTTCCGCCAAGATAGGGGCAGGCGCCGGACGAGCGCGGCACGAGGCGACTACCGCACCGTCGATTGCGACACGGTCGTTTACCTCAGGCTAAGGGGCAAGCGCCATGATCGTCCGCATGAGCGAACAAACGGCAGCGATCTCCTTCGGACTCGCCCCCGATGCGGCGGTCGAGGCGCAGGCCTGGCTCGACAGCTTTGCCGGCAAGAGGCGGGCGGCGGCCAAGACCATCGAAGCCTATGGGCGGGATCTCGGGCAGTTCGGACGGTTCCTGCAGGATCATCTCGGCGAGCCGGCCGATCTCGGCGCGCTTGAAGGGTTGGTCGCGGCCGATTTCCGGGCGTTCCTGGCGGCGCGGCGCAATGAGGGTGTGGGGAGCCGCAGCCTCGCCCGGCAGCTCTCGGCGATCCGCTCGTTCTATCGCGATCTCGAGCGGCGGGGTCTCCTGCGCAATCCGGGGATCTGGGCGGTCCGCTCGCCCAAGCTGCCGCATCTCGTGCCGCGGCCGCTGCCGCAGGCGGCGACGCTCGCGATGATGACGGAGCCGCTCGACGGCGATGCGCCGGTGTGGGTACAGGCGCGCGACCTCGCAGTGCTGATGCTGCTCTATGGCGCGGGCCTGCGCATCTCCGAGGCGCTCGGAATCAGGCGCCGCGAAGTCCCGGCGCGGACCTTGCGCATCACCGGCAAGGGCGGGCGCGTCCGCGAGGTGCCGCTGCTCGGCCAGGTGTCGCTGGCGATCGAGCGCTATGTGGCGCTCTGTCCCTATCCGCTGCCGGCCGATGGGCCATTGTTCCGCGGCGTCAAGGGCGGTCCGCTCAAGGCGCGCATCGTCCAGCTCCTGATTGCGCGGCTGCGCGGGGGGTTGGGCCTGCCCGCGACGGCGACGCCGCATGCGCTCCGGCATTCCTTCGCGACCCATCTTCTGGCGGCGGGCGCCGATCTCAGAGCCATCCAGGAGCTGCTCGGTCACGCCAATCTGTCGACGACGCAGATCTATACCGGTGTCGACCATCGGCATCTCGTCGCACAGTATCGCAAGGCCCGGCTGCTTCGGTCATAATCCCGCGAAATCTCTTTCGGGGAGCTCGCACATGGGACGACCGCTTGATCCGTTCACCGGCGATGCGGCGCTGCCGGCGAAGACCGGCGTCGTGGTGATCGGCGGCGGCATCATCGGGGTGGCGACGGCGCTCGAGCTCGCCGAGCGCGGCGTGCCGGTGGTGCTCGCCGAGAAAGGGGAGATCGGGGCCGAGCAATCGAGCCGGAACTGGGGTTGGTGCCGGCAGATGGGGCGCGACTCGCGCGAGGTGCCGCTCGCCATGGAGTCGCTCCGGCTGTGGCGGCGGATGAATGAGCGGGTCGGCGCCGAAACCGGCTTCCGCCAGGCGGGGATCATCTATCTGGCCGAGACCGAGCAGGGTCTTGCCGACTACGTGCGGTGGGCCGACGACCATGCGCGGCCCTATCAGCTCGACACCAGGGTGCTGGGCCCGGAAGAGGCGGCGCGCGTGATGCCCGGCGCCACGGTGCGCTGGAAGGGGGCAATTCATACGGCCTCGGACGGCCGGGCCGAGCCTGGCAAGGCGGCGCCGGCGCTGGCGGCGGCGGCGCGGCGGGCGGGCGCCAAGATTTTCACGCAATGTGCGGTGCGCGGCCTCGATCTCGCCGGCGGCCGGGTCGCCGGCGTGGTGACGGAAAAGGGCCGGATCGCCTGCGACCAGGTGGTGCTGGCCGGCGGTGCGTGGTCGCGGCGGTTCTGCACCAATCTCGGCATCCATCTGCCGCAGCTGATGGTGGTGAACTCGGTGCAGCGGACGCAGCCGATCGATGCCGGCATCGAGGTCAGCGGCAAATGCCCGCGCTTCGGGCTGCGTCGGCGCCTCGACGGCGGCTACACGGTGGCGCATGGCATGCTGAACGTGGCCGACATCGTGCCCGACAGCTTCCGGCTGTTCTTCGCCTTTCTGCCGGCGATCAATCTGAGCGAGGTCAGGTTCCGCATCGGCCGGCGGTTCATCGAGGAATGGCGGCTGCCGCGGCGCTGGTCGCTCGATCAGACGAGCCCGTTCGAGCAGGTCCGGGTGCTCGATCCCGAGCCGACGGCGGGGCTGCTCGACTCGGCGCTCAATGATCTCAAATCGGTGTTTCCAGCGTTCCGCGACGTTCGGGTCGCCGAACGCTGGGCCGGCTATATCGATGCGACGCCCGATGCG
>JBIOYR010000129.1:0-36827 GCA_044870245.1 Aestuariivirgaceae bacterium
CGGCCACCGGCGCCGGCATGTCGGCGGTCGGCGTGATCGCGATGGTAAAGCCCGCATCGTCATTCTGGTTGACGCGGTCGCTAGCCCTGTCCTGGGCTACGAAGTCCATGCGCGAGCCACGCTCGAAGGTGATGAAGCTCGCACCAGGAGGAATATTGGATGCCTGCTGGGCCGGCTGCTGCTCGAGGGTGTTCACGCGGGACTGGAGTGCCTCGAGCTGCGCCTTCAGGTCTGCAAGCTCGTCGGCCCGGGCACCAGAGGTGCCAGCCACGGTGAGCGCTACGCCACCGAGGAGGGCCCTGCGGAGCCACTTGGTATTGGTCATTATCGATTCTCCCACAGATCTCTGGAGTTGAGATATGCCCCCCGTACCCCTGCCTGGACATGGAGGATGCACGAGAATCCCCGTGCTGGGTCTCATTAGGCTGAGTCCCTGATAGAAGGTCAATTTGGATCGAAGAGCCGTCCGCGGTTTAGGTCTTAACTGTTGCTGAAAAACAACGAAAATCGAAATCTAACAATAGCAAAAGGGCCGTACTCCAAATCTAGTACGGCCCCATCTGTGGGAAACGCCGGGTTGCAGCCGGCATAGCTAACGCTACGGTTCGAATCATGCCACGCTTCTGGTTGTGGTGCAAGTCGCATGGCTATCGTAGATCATAGTGATTCTCTAGACGGTCCGCGAGTGGCCGAGTTTTTCTTGCGCTATGTGGCTAGCCAAACGGTGACAAAACCATCGGCAGCAATTCGAATAAGGCAGGCCTGGAAGCACCTGCAGTCCACGTTTGCACTCATCCGGCCAGAGGCAATCACCGATGAATTGTGCCTCCACTATTGTAACGAGCGGCGGCGAACGGGTGCTTCCATCGGAACAATCAACAACGAACTGGCTTATTTGCGAGCATCTCTAAAGTTCGCCTATCGAAATCGATGGATCGACTCCGAACCAAGAGTTCTCGTTCCGCGCCGACCACCCGCGATGGCCAATCGGCTTACGATTCTGCAGATGCGACGACTGCTTGCGGCAGCATCGATGCCGCATCTCAGACTCTTCATTGCCCTTGTGATCCTTATCCAGTGGCGCCCGAAGGATTTGCTCGCCTTGGAATGGAGCGACGTCGATCTGAGGCGGCGATTGATCAAATTTCGCGATTCCCGCGGTCGAGTCACTGTGGAGAGCTTCAGCCCGGTTGTTCACAAGTGGCTGGTTCGCGCCCATGAGGCCAGCAAATCAGACTTCGTAATCGAGTGGGGCAATCAGCAGGTTGTCGAGATCAAGCGGGGCTTTCAGATGGTGGCAAAACGAGCCGGAGTGATCTGCACGCCAATGACATTGTACCGATCGGCGGTTGACCTCGCCGCCAAATCTTCGCCATCTCTAAGATCATTGGAAGAGATTGAGGATGCCTTGGACTCCATGTCTGCTCAGGTCGCATCCTGGAGCGAAGACGAGTTCAAAGCCCAAAATGAGGTACGGGGTCAGTTTAAGCGAAATGACCGAGGCTCCTCTTGAATGGCAACTCGTGAGCAAGTACCGCAGCGGAATCGTTCTACCCTCACAGGGTCATCGCCTGCCCTGGGATACGATGGCCTTTAATGGCCGCGCCGATTCGGGGGGGTCGGGTGGTGCCCGCCAGCGGCCCTCTCATTGCACGAGGTTTCGCGATACCGAGGATCCGGCATCGTGCCCTGCATTCCTGAAATCCTCATCACCAAATTGGGACGACATCATCGAGGCTCTCTCTTTCAGAGACCGGCCCGACCCGGCGCACATTGGTACATGCCGCGCATGATAGTTGCAGTTTCGCTCGGCGCACCGGTTGCGAGTTCAAGCCGCAGCAACTGGAAGGAATGTGCGGCAACCCATCGCTTCTTACCGACGCCCCGTTCTCCAGGGTAGGCGCCTCCTGAGCAAGCTTTCGGCATAGTAGCCATCGGTTTCCACGAAGCTGGAGAAATGCTCTAGCCCGCTGACTCAGCGCTGCTTATCGGGCATCTATTGGGCACGGACCGCTCTGACTTCCTATGTTTTCAGCTAAGTCATTGACTTTGTTGGCGCGCCCTACGGGAATCGAACCCGTGTTTCAGCCGTGAAAGGGCCGCGTCCTGGACCTCTAGACGAAGGGCGCCGCTCGTTAGGGAAGGCGCGACTTCTATAGTGGCCGCCCCGTCGCAGCGCAAGTCTTGCCGTGCTTCAGTCAGGCGCCGACCAGGGCGACGTCGTCGATCATCAGCTGGGCGCCACGACGGCCGTTGTAATCGTCGACCGTGAGCCTTCCGGCCACATGCAGCGGTCGATCGCGCTCCTTGAGCAGGGTCTCGCCCATGACCGTCGACAGGGCCCGGAACGCCACCGCCTTGAGCCGCGTGCCGTCGGCATGGACCAGCGTGCAGCGCACATGGTCATGTCCGGCGAGATCGGCATAGAGCACCCGGTGCGCCGGAAAGGCGAAGACCGGCGCCGGATTGCCTGACCCGTAGGGCCCCGCCCGCTCCAGGAGCTCGACCAGATCGAGCGTCGCGCCCGAGGCGGTCAGCGCTCCGTCAATGTCGAGGGCCGCGCTGGCCGAGGCGCCCTCGACCGCCGCCGCCAGCCGCTCCTCGAGAAAGCCCCGCAAACGTCCGAGCTTCGCCCGCTCGACGGTGAGCCCGGCCGCCATGACATGGCCGCCGCCCTTGAGCAGATGCCCCTCGGCAAGCGCATCGCGGATCGCCGCACCGATATCGACCCCCGGCAGCGAGCGCCCCGAGCCATGCGCCACGAGCCCGCCGGTCTGGTGGCCGAGGGCGAAGCTCGGCAGCCGATAGCGCTCGGTGAGCCGCGCCGCCACGAGGCCGAGCACGCCCGGGTGCCAGTTCTCGCCGCACACCAGGAGCACCGGCAGCGACCGCGACTGGCCGAGCGCCCGCTCCGCCTCGAACAGCGCCGTCTCGAGCACCCGAAGCTCGATTGCCTGGCGTTCGCGATTGAGCGTCTCGAGCTGCTGGGCCAGCATGTTGGCCTCGCCCCGGTCCTCGGTGGTGAGCAGCTTGAGCGCCGCCATGGCATGGCCGACGCGCCCTGCCGCATTGAGCCGCGGGCCGAGCAGGAAGCCCAGCGCATAGGCATCCGGGCGCCGCTTCAGCCGCGCCATGTCGGCGAGCGCCGCGAGCCCGATATTCTCACGCCGCGCCATCACCTTGAGCCCCTGCTGGACATAGGCGCGGTTGAGGGTCGCGAGCGGCACCACGTCGCAAACCGTGGCGAGCGCCACGAGATCGAGAAGGCCGAGGAGATCAGGTCCGCCATCGCTCAAGCGCGCATGACCAGCCTGCCTGAGCGCCCGGCTCGTCGCCGCCGCCAGGATCAGGGTGAGGCCGGCGGCGCACAGATGCCCCTGTCCCGACAGATCGTCCTGGCGGTTGGGATTGATCACCGCATGCACGTCGGGCAGGAGCGGCCCGGCCAGATGGTGGTCGACCACCACCGTGTCGAGGCCGAGGGCCAAGGCCGCTAGCAGCGGATCATGGGCGTTGACGCCGCAATCGAGCGTGACCAGCAGCTTGACGCCCTGGCCCGCCAGCCCTTCGACGGCGGCTCGGCTCGGCCCATAGCCTTCGGCGATGCGGTCGGGAATATGGACCTTCGGCATGATCCCGAAGGCCCTCAGATACAAAACGAGCAGCGCCGCCGAGGAGATGCCGTCGACATCGTAATCGGAGATGATGCCGATCATCTCGCCCGTCATGATGGCGCGGGCCAGCCGGTCGGCACCGGCTTCGAGATCGCGGATCGCCGCCGGCTGCGGCATCAGAGCGCGCAGGCGCGGGCTCAAAATGTCGCCGCAGCAATCGACCCCGATGCCGCGCCCCGCCAGCACCCGGCCGAGGATCTCGGGGATGCCGAGGCGCTCCGCGATGGCGAGGGCCGTGCGACCGTCGGTGAGGCGCGCGCGCCAGTGACGGCCGGTCAGCGACCGCCCGACATCGAGAAAATGCCCTGCCGCCGTCACGGCCGGGCGAACAGGCGGCGATTGCGTATCCAGCGCACGGTCCCCGTTGCCGAACGCATGACGATGGTGTGGGTGGTGACATGGTTGGCGTCGAACCGGACGCCCGGCAGCATCGATCCGTTGGTGACCCCGGTGGCGGCGAACATCACATCGCCCGAGGCCAGCTCGGCGAGTTCGAATTTGTGGTCGGGATTCTTGATCCCCATGCGCCTCGCCCGCTCCCGGTCCTCGACCTTTTTCAGCACCAGCCGCCCCTGCATCTGACCGCCGATGCAGCGCAGCGCCGCCGCCGCCAGCACGCCCTCCGGCGCGCCGCCGATGCCGAGATAGATGTCGATGCCGGTATCCTGGTCGGCGGTGTGAATGACGCCGGCGACATCGCCGTCGCTGATCAGCCGGATGGCCGCCCCGACCTTGCGCACCGCATCGATCAGCTCGGCATGACGCGGCCGATCGAGAATGCAGGCGGTGATGTCCGATGGCGACACGCCCTTGGCCTTCGCCAGCCGCTTGATGTTCTCGCCCGGCGGCAGATCGAGATCGACGGTCCCCGCCGGATAGCCGCCGCCAATGGCGATCTTCTCCATATAGCTGTCGGGCGCATGCAGCAGGCTGCCGCTCTCTGCCATCGCGATCACCGCCAGCGCGTTCGGCATCGCCTTGGCGCATAGCGTCGTCCCCTCGAGCGGATCGAGCGCGATGTCCATTTTCTGGCCGCCGCTCGTTCCGACCTTCTCGCCGATATAGAGCATCGGCGCCGCGTCGCGCTCGCCCTCGCCGATCACCACCAGCCCGTCCATGTCGACGATCTGGTTGAGCGCCGAGCGCATGGCATCGACCGCCGCCTGGTCGGCCGCCATCTCGTCGCCCCGCCCGGCCAGCCGCGCCGCCGCAATTGCCGCCGCTTCGGTCACCCGGGCGATCTCGATGGTGAAGATCCGTTTGAGCTTGGCCAACGATCAGGCCTCCTCGACTCACGCCGACAGAATCGTTTCTACCCCGACGACTGAATGGCTCAAAGCCGCTCGATGCGGATCATGCGCGGTTTTCCAGCGGAATGACCCTCGTTCTCGATCTTTTCCAGGGCCGTCCGCATGGCGCTTTCGAGGGTTTCATGGGTGATCAGGATGAATGGCGCGGTCTGCCGCTTGCGCCGCTCCCCATTGCTCATCATCGAAAGCGACGGGCCGCGCTGCACGATGCTCTCGATCGAGATGTTCTCGCCCGCCAGCACCCGCGCCACCGCCGCCACCTCGCCAGGCCGGTCATAAAGGTCGAGCGCCACGTAATAGCCGCCCTCATGCGCCCGCATCGCCGCCCGCCGGCACGGCATCAGCGCCTCGGCCGGAACGCCGAATGCCGGCGATTTTGCACCGCGCGCAATATCGCAGATGTCGGCGATGACGCTCGAGGCGGTGGGATGGCTGCCGGCGCCCTTGCCTTCGAGCATCAGATCGCCCGACATGTCGGCCTTGACCACCACCGCATTGTCGACGCCTTCGACATCGGCGATCGGCGTGCCTTTCGGCACCAGCGTGGGATGCACCCGCTGCTCCACCCCGTCCTCGGTCAGCGCCGCGACGCCGAGGAGCTTGATGCGATAGCCGAGCTCGTCGGCATTGACGATATCGGCGCGGGTGATGCTCTCGATGCCTTCGATATAGATCGATTCGAGCGAGATCTCGGTGCCGAAGGCGAGCGAGGTCAGGATCGCCAGCTTGTGGGCCGTGTCGAACCCGCCAATGTCGAAACTGGGATCGGCCTCGGCATAGCCGAGCCGCTGCGCCTCGCGCAGCACATCGGCAAATTCCGCCCCCTCCGCCGACATCTTCGTGAGAATGAAGTTGCAGGTGCCGTTGAGAATGCCGAACACCCGGCGGACGCGATTGCCCGACAGGCTTTCGCGCAGCGTCTTGACGATCGGGATGGCGCCGGCGACCGAGGCCTCGAAGGCCAATGCCACGCCGGCCCGGTCGGCGAGCCTGGCAAGCGCCAGCCCGTGATGGGCGATCAGCGCCTTGTTGGCGGTGACGACCGGCTTGCCGGCCTTGAGCGCTGCCTCGACGGCCGCCTTGGCCGGGTCCCCCTCGCCGCCCATTAGCTCGACGAAGAGGTCGATGTCCGACGCCCGCGCCAGCGCCACCGGATCGTCATGCCAGGCGACCCGTGCCAGATCGTGCCCGCCTCGCCGCTTGTCGCGCGAGCGTGCCGAGATCCCGGCTAGCGCGATCGGCCGGCCGGCCCGCGCCTGGATCATCGCCTCGTGGATCTTCATGGCGTCGAGAACGCCGGTGCCAACCGTGCCGAGCCCGGCGATGCCGATGCGCAGGGGTCGCTGCATTGGGGGAGCTCCGAAACTCAGGAATCAACTGCGAACAGGTGCCCTTATGGATCGCCCGGCGGCGCTTTTCAAGAAACCTCGCCACCGGCTGCAGCTTCACGGTTCCTTTGCGCCTTTCATGTATTTCCCCTCGCGGCGGCAGGAAAATGCGTTAGATTCAACAGCGAACGGAGGCGACCATGGCAAGGTTCACCGGCGGTTGCCTGTGCGGTGCAATCCGTTACGAGGTCGACGGCGAGCCGGTCACGGCCGGCTCGTGCCATTGCCGCGACTGCCAATATGTCTCGGGCGGCGGCCCGGCCCATGTGCTGATCATGGCGGCGGGGGACGTCAAAATGACCAAGGGCGAGCCGCGGATCTATTTCAGCCTGTCGGAAGCAGGACACACGGTGGGCCGTTCCTTCTGCGAGGATTGCGGCACGCCCATTTTCGCCCAGAACGCCGCCCGGCCCGGTTTTCTGTCGATCAAGGCGGGAACATTGGACGACCCCTCGCTTTACCGACCGAAAGGCCATATCTGGGTGAAGTCAGCACCGCCATGGCATCATATCGACCCGGCACTTCCGACCATCACAGGTGACCCCGTTTGACCGCGCTCCTGAAGCCCAGCCCCATGTCCGAGATCAAACCTCAGCTGCCAAGCGATTTTCGGCTGACCGATCCAGCCGCCTTCCTGCGCAATATGGGACGGGCGATCGAGAAGGCCGGTGAGATCGTCACCGCCATGTCGGAGAACCGCGACGGCCCGGCCGAGGTGGCGCCCGGCTCGACCTTGCAGTTCGAGGCCGCCATCCGCGCCTTTGGTGAGATTTTCCAGTCCTATCTCAAGCATCCGGACAAGCTGATCGACGCGCAATTCGAGCTGTGGCGCATGCATGCCCGGTTGTGGGACAGCGCCTGGAAGCGTTTCCTTGGCGAGCCGGTCGAGCCGGTGGTGCGCCCGGACATCGGCGACAAGCGCTTTCTCGATCCCGACTGGGAACAGAACCAGATCTTCGATTTCCTGAAGCAGTCCTATCTGCTGACGGTGCGCTGGGCCCAGGACATGGTGGCCGAGGCCGACGTCAGCGACCCGCATACCAAGCACAAGGCCCGCTTCTATGTCGAACAGATCGCCAATGCGCTGGCGCCGTCCAACTTCGCCTTCACCAATCCCGAGGTGCTGAAGCTCACCCTCGCCTCCAATGGCGAGAACCTCGTCGAGGGGCTGGAGAACCTTGCCCGCGACATTGCGGCCGGCGGCGGCCAGCTGCGCATCCGCCAGACCGACTTCGGCGCCTTCGACGTCGGCACCAATCTCGCCACCACGCCGGGCAAGGTCATCTATCAGAACGAGCTGATGCAGCTTCTGCAATATGACCCGGCAACCGAGATGGTCTATCGCCGGCCCCTGCTGATCATCCCGCCCTGGATCAACAAATTCTACATATTGGATCTGAACCCCCGCAAATCCTTCATCAAATGGGCCGCCGAGCAGGGCTTCACCGTCTTTGTGCTGTCCTGGGTCAATCCTCATGAGGCGCTGGCCGCCAAGACCTTCACCGACTATATGCGCGAAGGGATTCTCGAGGGTCTGACCGCGATCGAGAAGGCGACCGGCGAGAAGGAGGTGAACGCCATCGGCTATTGCATCGGCGGGACTCTCCTCGCCGGGACGCTCGGCTACATGGCCGCCAAGAAGGATCGCCGCATCGCCTCGGCGACATTCTTCGCCTCGCAGGTCGATTTCGAGCTTGCCGGCGACCTTCGGGTGTTCGTCGATGAATCGAAGCTCAAGGGCGTCGAGCACCAGATGGCCGAACGCGGCTATCTCGAAGGCAAGCAGATGGCGCAGGCTTTCAATATGCTGCGCTCGAACGACCTGATCTGGTCCTATGTCGTCAACAACTACCTCAAGGGCCGCGATCCCCTGCCCTTCGACCTCCTCTATTGGAACGCCGACTCGACGCGCATGCCGGCGGCGACCCACGCCTATTACCTGCGCGAGTGCTATCTCAACAACAGCCTGACCAAGGGCCAGGTGGAGCTTGACGGAGTCCGCATCGACCTCAAGAAGGTGAAGATCCCGATCTACAATCTCGGCACCCGCGAGGATCACATCGCACCGCTCGCCTCGGTCTTTCGCATCGGCAAATCGCTGGGCAGCGATTGCCGGCTGGTGGTGGCGGGCTCGGGCCATATTGCCGGCGTGGTGAACCCGCCGGCTGCCCGCAAATATCAATATTGGACCAACGACAAGGGTGCTGCGACCCTCGATGCCTGGCTTGCCGGCGCCACCGAGCATCAGGGCTCCTGGTGGCCCGACTGGCTGACCTGGGTGACCAAGCGCTCCGGCGGCAAGGTCTTGGCCCGCATCCCCGGCGACGGTGCCCTGAAGCCGATCGAGGACGCCCCAGGGTCCTATGTGAAGGTGAGGGATTGAAGGAGAGGCAGTAGGGAAAAGCGCACCTCACTGCCTATTTGCCTAATGCCTACTGCCTACTTCGTTTCCGCCGTATAAACCCCGTCCCAGTCCTCCGGCGGCGGATTCTGCCGGAAGCTCTCGATCCGTTCGAGATAGAGATCATAGAGCTTCTCGATGCCGAGCGTCCCGGCGAGGCTGCGGGCGGCCTGCGCCGCCGCTGCCGCCGCCTCCCAATCGCGATTGCGGTAACAGGTGAGCATCTGGCCATGCAGCGGCACCAGCCGCTGGAACGAAGGATCCTCGCGCACGTCGCGGTCGCCGATCAGGGCGGCGATCGCCTCCGGCTCCACCTTCCCCTTGACGCGGATGAGATCGATCGGCAGCGTCGCGAACGCATCCGACACCAGCTCGTTGGTCCGCGCCCCGATGATGATGGCCACGCCATAGGCTTTGGTCTGGCCCTCGAGCCGCGAGGCGAGATTGACGCAATCGCCGAGCACCGTGTAGTCGAACCTGAGATCCGATCCCATATTGCCGACGACGCATTGGCCGGTATTGATGCCGACGCCGACCTTGAGCTCGTAGGGCAGGCTGTTCTCCACCTCTTCCTGCGCCATGCTGGCATTGAGCGTGTCGAGCGCCCGCACCATGCCGAGCGCTGCCGTGCAGGCGTTCTTGGCATGCTGCTCGTCATCGAGCGGCGCATTCCAGAATGCCATGATGTTGTCGCCCATATATTTGTCGATCGTGCCCTTGCCCTGCACCACCACATTCGACAGCGGCGTGAGCAGCCGGTTGATCAGATGCGTGAGCCCCTGCGGATTGGATTTGAAGGACTCCGATATGGTGGTGAAGTTGCGCACATCCGAGAACAGGATCGACATCTCCTTGGTCTCGCCGCCGAGCTTCAGCTTGTCGGGATTGCGCGCCAGCTCCTCGACGAATTGCGGCGACAGATACTGGCCGAAGGCCTCGCGAATCTGCCGGCGCTGCTGTTCCTCTCTGAGATAGTTGACGAACACCAGCAGCAGGAACACCGCGAAGCTCGCCATCAGCGGATAGAGGAAATCGAAGACGAAGCCATATTCCCGATAGAGCCAGAACGCCCCGGCGGTGAAGGCGGCGGCCAGCACCCCGCCCGAGATCAGCGACACCGCCGCGCCAAGCAGCGGCACGAAGGCGATCATCATCAGCGAGGCGATGAGCGTCGCGGTGAGCTCGAGCGCCAGCGCATAGCCCGGTCGCTGCAGCTGCATCTCCTTGTTGGCGAGCTGGTCGAACACGTTCTCGAGCAGCATGGCGTGGATCTCGACTCCGGGAACCACCGGTTCGAGCGGCGTCGATTTGAGGTCGAACAGCCCCGCCGACGAGGTGCCGACCACCACCAGCTTGCCGGCGAGCTTCGCCGCTGCCGCCTGCGGATTCTCCATCACCGTCTTGGCCGACATGAACCGGTCGGCATTGTGACGATCGAAGCGGATCCACACCTGGCCGTTCTCGTCGGTCGGAATGGGAATGCCCTGCACCGCCGCGCTTTCGATCCCGATATCGTTGGAGCGGATGATGATCGCGCCGCCGCCGGTCGCCACCCGCAGCAGCTCGAGCGCCAGCGCCGGCCGCACGATATCCTCCGCCAGCACCACGAGCGGCACCCGCCGGACCACGCCGTCGCGGTCATGCCCGACCGTCAGCACCCCGCGCCCCGCCGCTGCCGCCTCGAGCTCGGGAATGTTGCGGATGATGCCGGGGAAGGTGAGCAGATACGGTGTCGGATCCGGCCCGATCGTCGCCAGCATCGATTGGGTCTCGCTCGTCGCATGCGTCTGGGCGACCTTGCGGTGATAGCCGGTATGACCGAGCACCACCCGCGAGCGGGCGATCGCCGCCGCCAGCACGTCGTCGTTCGACGGCAGCTTCAAGAGCGCATCGCGCACCGGCGCATCGACATTCGACAGCGTCGCCATATATTCCTTGGGCGACATGCGGTCGGGTTCCGGGAACATGATGTCGAAGGCGATCGCCACCGCCCCGGCATTGGTGATGGCATCGACGAGCTGAGCGATCCGGGTGCGCGGCCACGGCCATTGGCCATAGGCGTTGAGGCTTTCCTCGTCGATGTCGACGATCATCACCCGCTGCTCCGAGGGCACCCGCGGAAACGCCATCTGATAGAGATCGAACGTCTTGAGCCGCAGCACCTCGAGCGGTGCCGGATCGATGATCCTGAGCAGGATCACCGCCACCAGCACCGCAAGACCGGCGAGCCGCGGTCCGACGGTGCGTGCCAGCGCCCGAAGGTTTCGTTTGAGCCCCAGTCCCATCGCCTCTACTCGGCCGCCCGGCGGGCGCTGTCCAGCCGGCGCAGACTTGCACCGAACCGCCGTTCGGCCAGGCTGAGTCCCTGCTCGTCGAAGCGGGCGACCACGGTGATCGCCCCTTCGGCCTCGTGCCGCGACAGCACCTCGCCATGCTCGTAGATCCAGGCAAGATTTTCGCCGTCGCGCGCCTCGAGCGTGATCTCGACCATGTCCAGCGCTTCCGCCAGCCGCCGCTCGATGAGACCGAGGAGATCCTCGAGCCCCTCCCCTGTCACCGCCGACACGATCGCTCCGCCCTGCCGCGCCGCCAGCTCCCTCAGCACCTCCAGGCGGTCAGGCGCCAACAGGTCGGCCTTGTTCCACACCTCGATGAGATGGCTGCGCCGTTCCTCGTCGATCCCGAGATCGCCGAGCACCCCTTCGACATCGGCAGCCTGCGCCTCGCTCTCCGCATGTGCGACATCGCGCACATGCAGCACGATCTCGGCCTCGATCACCTCCTCGAGCGTCGCCCGGAATGCCGCCACCAGCATCGTCGGCAGATCGGAGATGAAGCCGACCGTGTCGGAGAGGATGATGCGGCGCCCATGCGGCAGCGTGACCTGGCGCATCGTCGGGTCGAGCGTCGCGAACAGGAGGTCGCGCGCATCCACCCCGGCATGCGTCAGCGCATTGAACAGCGTCGACTTGCCGGCATTGGTGTAGCCGACCAGCGCCACCACCGGATAAGGCACCCGGTCGCGCTTCTTCCGGTGCAGCCCCCGCGTCCGCTTCACCTGCTCGAGATCGCGCTCGATCCTGGCGATCCGCTCCTGGATCAGCCGCCGGTCGGTTTCGAGCTGCGTTTCGCCGGGACCGCCGAGGAAGCCGAAGCCGCCGCGTTGCCGCTCGAGATGCGTCCACGACCGCACCAGCCGGCTCTTCTGATATTCGAGATGGGCGAGCTCGACCTGCAGCGCCCCCTCGCGGGTGCGTGCCCGCTCGCCGAAGATCTCGAGGATCAGCCCGGTGCGGTCGACCACCTTGGCCTTGAACGCCCGCTCGAGATTGCGCTGCTGCCCCGGCGCCAGCTGGGCATTGATCACCACGAGCTCGATCTCGTCCTCCTCGACCACCGTGGCGATCTCGGCAACCTTGCCGGGACCGAGCAACGTCGCGGGATGCGGCGCCGCCAGGGTGACGATCGCCGAATCGACGATGGCGAGATCGATGGCGCTGGACAGCCCCACCGCCTCGCTCAGGCGCGATGCCGGCGTGCGCCCCCCACTTCCCGCAGCATTGCGCCCGCGCATCCGCGACCTGAACTCGACATGGAGCACCAGGGCCCGGGTTGCAGCGTTGCGATCGCTCACGGGCGGCCGTCAGCGGTCACCGGTGTCATCCTCGAACATCGACACCGGCTGCCCCGGCATGATTGTGGAGATTGCGTGTTTGTAGACGAGTTGCGACATGCCGTCACGACGCAGCAACACGCAGAAATTATCGAACCAGGTGATCATGCCCTGGAGCTTCACCCCGTTCACCAGAAAAACGGTGAGCGGGATCTTATGCTTGCGGACATGATTGAGAAAAGTGTCTTGTAGGTTTTGCGGCTTTTCTTGCGCCATTCGTGTTGTTGCCCTTCCCTGGGATGATCTCGTCCTACACTCCCGCCCATCCTCAAACCGCGAGCAGACGCGATCGGCGTTGATCCTTCCGCAACGCTACATCTCGGATTTTTGACGGCCAGTGTCAATCTCCAGGGTTGCACGGCCCATTGCGTCAGGCGGGATTGAGGCTCCATGCTGCCAAATCTTCCCAGCCTGCGTTGCGCTGCTAGGCCTCCGGGCCGTCCTCTGCCCGGGCACTTGCTCCGATGCCGAGCAGCTTCAGCTTGCGGTGGAGGGCAGAGCGCTCCATGCCGACAAAAGCCGCCGTCTTCGAGATGTTGTTGCCAAATCGGCCAAGCTGGGCGGCGAGATAATCGCGCTCGAATGCCTCTCTTGCATCCCTGAGCGGCATCGCCATCAAATGCTCGGCGCCCGCACCGTTGACCTGGGTGGCGATGGTCGCATCGAGATCGGCCGGCATCATCGCCGCGGTGATCTCGGTGCCGGCATCGCCGCCGACCAGGATCAGCAGGCGTTCCACATTGTTGCGCAGCTGGCGGACATTTCCCGGCCATTCATGCATCTGCAGGATGGCGAGAGCATCCTGGGCGATATTTCGTCGCGCCTGGCCCGATACGACCGAATACTGCTTCACGAAATGTTCAACGAGATCGACGATGTCTTCACGCCGCTCGGAGAGGCCAGGCACCCGGACCGGCACCACGCTCAAGCGATGGAACAGGTCTTCGCGGAACCGGCCCTGGGCGATCAGCGCCTCGAGATCGCGACTCGTTGACGAAACGATGCGGACATCGACCCGCACCCTCTTGGTTCCCCCGACCCTGAGAAAGGTCTGCTCGACCAGCGCCCGCACGACCTTGCCCTGGGTCTCGACCGGCATGTCGGCGACCTCGTCGATATACAGCGTGCCGCCATGCGCCTCCTCGAGCGCTCCGGTCCGCTGCACGCCGCCGCTCGGATCCTCGGTGCCGAACAGCTCGGCCTCGATCCGCTCCGGCGCCATGGTGGCCGCCGGCAGGATGACGAAGGGAGCCTCCGAGCGGTGCGACCAGCCATGCAGCACCCGCGCCGTCAGCTCCTTGCCGGACCCCATTGCGCCGATGATCAGCACCCGGCTGTTGGTCGGCGCCACCTTCTTCAGCGTGCTCCTGAGCTGGCGCATTGCGGCCGAGTTGCCGATCAGCTCGCTGTCGGCGCCGGTCCGGCCGCGCAGATCCTCGTTCTCGCGCCTGAGCCGCCAATTCTCCAAGGCGCGTCCGACCACCAGCACCAGCCGGTCCGCCTTGAACGGCTTCTCGATATAGTCATAGGCGCCGCGCTTGATCGCCGACACCGCGGTCTCGATATTGCCGTGTCCCGAGATGATGACCACCGGCAGGTCCGGATGGCGCTCCTTGATGACCTCGAGCAGCTCGAGCCCGTCGAGCCGCGATCCCTGCAGCCAGATATCGAGCACCACCATCGACGGCTTGCGATCGGCGATCGCCTGGAGCGCCGAATCGCTGTCGGCGGCAAGCCGGGCCTCGTATCCCTCATCTTCGAGTATTCCACCGATCAGCTCGCGAATGTCGGCTTCGTCGTCAACGATCAGGATGTCAGCAGCCATCGCTTCAAGCCCCTACAGTTTCCACCTGTTCGGCCGCCTGTGCCACCGATCCCCCGGAGTCGCGTGGAAAGATCAGCCGCACCAGCGCACCCTTTCCCCCGAAGAAATCATCCGGCGCATCACCGAGCGTCACCCGGCCACCATGCTCCTCCATGATGCGCTTGACGATCGCCAGTCCCAATCCCGTGCCCTTCTCGCGCGTTGTCACATAGGGCTCGGTCAGCCGCGAGCGGTTTTCCTTCGGCAGACCGATGCCGTCATCCATCACATCGACTTGAACATGGTCGTCGAGCTCGCGGATCACGACGCGGATATGACCTTTGCCGCCCGGCTCGCTTTGCAATCGCGCCTCGATCGCCTCGCCGGCATTCTTGACGAGATTGGTCACGGCCTGGGCGACCAGCCGGCGATCGATCCCGATCATCGGGCCGCTCTCCGGCAGGCTCGTCGAATATTCGATATTGCTCGCGCTCACCCGCTGCAGCACCAGCGCCTGGCGCACCACCTCGCCGAGATCCTCCGTCTCGAGCTGGGCCGCCGGCATCCGCGCGAAGGACGAGAACTCGTCCACCATGCGCCCGATGTCGCCGACCTGGCGGATGATGGTCGAGGTGCATTGCTCGAAGATCTGCGGGTCGCTCTTGATCTCGGCCGAGTATTTTCGCTTGAGCCGCTCCGCCGACAGCTGGATCGGGGTCAGCGGGTTCTTGATCTCATGGGCAATCCGCCGCGCGATGTCGGCCCAGGCCGAGTTGCGCTGCGCCGAAACGAGCTCGGTGATGTCGTCGAAGGTCACCACATAGCCATGCTCGTCCTCGCTCGAACGCTCGGTGGTGACCCGCACCACGAAGTTCCGCTCCTGACCTTCGACCCGCATGTTGACCTGGCCGACCGCCGTGCCGGAGAGCTTGGCCATCGCCTGGCGCAGCACTCCGGCCATCGGCTCGACCGCACCGTCGAAGGGCTGACCCGTCATGCGCTCGAGATTGATGCCGAGAAGCTGCGACGCGCTGCGATTGGCAAGGGTGATCCGCGTCGCGGCATCGAGGCCGATCACCCCGGCGCTGACCCCGGCGAGCACCGCCTCGGTGAAGCGGCGACGGGCATCGAGCAGGAGATTGGCCGACATCAGGTCGTCATGCTGCGACTTGAGCTGGCTCGTCATGCTGTTGAAGGTCGAGGTCAAGGTTGCAAGGTCCCCGGTGCCCGGCGCGACCGGCACCTTGGCATCGAGATCGCCATCCGAGACCTGGCGCGCCGCCGCCACCAGCCCGGCGATCGGATTGGCAAGACGGTTGGCGAACCACAGGCCGAGCCAGATGGCGGCCAGAAGGAAGATGCAGGCAAGCCCCGAATAGAGCAGCGCGAAGGTGACCTGCAGACCCGCCCGTTGATTGAGCAGCCGGTCATATTCGAGCTTCTCCTCGCGCGCCTTCTCGAGCTGCTCGACCACGGAAGGGTTGACCAGCCGATAGACATAGAGGAAGTGATTGGGAAAGTTGTCCAGCTTGATCAGTGCACGGATCACATTGCCCCCGTCGGCCGGGCCGATCAGCACGAGCTTGCCTTCCTTGGCGGTCTCGAGCATGGCCGAGTCGGGCGGCCGGAACGTGATCTGCGGATTGGCGGTGGCGCTTGCATCGACGCGCTTATGCGCCGCATCGATCACGAAGGCGCCGGACAGGCTGCGGAACGCCGCATGGGTGGCGAGCCGGCGTATGAAGGTTGGCCGGTCATTGTCGAACAGGTCGCGCTGCTGCGACAGGTCCTGGGCAATGAACACGATATCGCCGCGCGCCACCTCGCCCTGCTCGGCGATATAGGCCTCGGCGACGCTTTCGGCGCGGTTCACGATATTGCGGGTGCGCTCCGAGAACCAGGCATCGAGGCCGCGATTGAGCGTCACCGTCGCGAACACCGCGACGACCAGCGCCGGCACCGCCGCGAACAGGCTGAGCAGCGCCACGATCCGCACATGCAGGCCGGAGCCGGCAAGTTGCTGGCGGCGGGCCGCCAGCAGGCCCCAGACCTGCCAGCCGATCAACAGCGCCATCAGCGCGACCAGCACGCCATTGAGACCAAGGAACAGAATGACGATCTCGCGCGACGGCTGGAGCGAGGTGAGGCCGGTCAGGATGACGAAGGTCGCCAGCCCGCTGATCACCGACAGCAGCACCAGCGGCAGGCCGAACCGCGTCGGCCAGGACGCCTTGCGCGGGTCGATCCTTTCGAGCAGGCCGCGCCGATCCCGGGCGACCGTCATCTCCTCATTGTTCAGCGCGACTGACATACGCGACGACGTCCCCATTCCCCCCGGCTGTTCAACACCCGCGAAAGTTCAAATGGGCAACAAGCCCCGTCCGACCCTCGGCCGGCTGTCATACGCCTCGCGGCACAAAATTGAAAGAAGTGTTGCGCAAACTCAACAGAAAATGTGGTAATTCTGCGACATTGATGCATTTTTCCACGCCCGGCCGGTCACACCGTGGCGAGCTTGACGAGATCGCCCATGATCTGACGCGATCCCTTGAGCCGCTGCTCCGGGCTGTCCCAATCGCGCATGATCACGATCTTCATGTCGGGCCTGAGCTTGGCGCGGGCCGCTTGGGCCGTGATCCACTGCACCAGCGCCTCCGGATTGGCGAACCGCCCGTCGCGCAGGCCGATCACCGCACCCTTCGGGCCGGCATCGATGCTCGCCACATTGGCGGCGCGGCACATCAGCTTGATTGCCACCACCTCCAGGAGATGACGCACCTCCTCCGGCAGGCGGCCGAACCGGTCGGCAAGCTCGGCGGCGAAGCCGTCGAGATCGGTTTGCGTCTCGACATCGGCCAGCCGCCGATAGATGCCGAGCCGGACCTGCAGATCGGGGATGAAGGTTTCGGGGATCAGCACGGCGGTGCCGATATTGATCTGCGGCGACCATGAGCCCTCCTCCAGCACCTCCTTGCCGCCGCTGCGCAGGCTTGCCACCGCCTCCTCCAGCATCGCCTGATAGAGCTCGAATCCGACCTCCTTGATGTGACCCGATTGCTCCTCGCCGAGGAGATTGCCGGCACCGCGAATATCGAGATCGTGGCTCGCCAGCGAGAAGCCCGCCCCGAGCGAGTCGAGCGACTGGAGCACCTTGAGGCGCTTCTCGGCAGCCGCCGTCAGCGGCTTGCTCGGCGGCACCGTCAGCAGCGCATAAGCACGCTGCTTCGAGCGCCCGACCCGGCCGCGCAGCTGGTAGAGCTGCGCCAGTCCGAACATGTCGGAGCGGTGGACGATCAGCGTGTTGGCGCTCGGGATGTCGAGCCCCGACTCGATGATGGTGGTGGCGAGCAGCACGTCGTATTTGCGCTCGTAGAACGCCGTCATCACATCGTCGAGCTCGGTCGCCGCGAGCCTTCCATGGGCGATGGCGAATTTCACCTCCGGCACCTGGGTCCTCAGGAACTCGGCCATGTCCTTGAGATCGGCGATCCGCGGCACCACGAAGAAGCTCTGGCCGCCGCGATAGAGCTCGCGCAGCAGGTGCTCGCGGATGATCACCGGGTCGAAGGGCGAGATGAAGGTCCTGACCGCCAGCCGGTCGAGCGGCGGCGTGGTGATGAGCGACAGCTCCCTCACGCCAGACAGCGCCAGCTGCAGGGTGCGCGGGATCGGCGTCGCGGTGAGGGTGAGCACATGGACATTGGACCTCAGCTCCTTCAGGCGCTCCTTGTGCTTGACGCCGAAATGCTGCTCCTCGTCGATCACCAGCAGACCGAGCGCGCGGAACTTCGCATCGCCGGTCAGCAGCGCATGCGTCCCGACCGCAATGTCGATATCGCCCGATGCGATCCCCGCCTTGGCCGCGATCAGCTCCTTTCGCGGCGTGAGCCGCGATGCATGCGCGATCTTGATCGGCAGATCCCGGAAGCGCTCGCTGAAGGTGGCATAATGCTGCCGCGCCAAGAGCGTTGTCGGCACCACCACCGCCACCTGCTTGCCGGCCATCGCGGCGACAAAGGCGGTGCGCAGCGCCACCTCCGTCTTGCCGAAGCCGACATCGCCGCAGATCAGCCGATCCATCGGCCGTCCCGATTGCAGGTCCTCCAGCACCGCCTGAATGGCGGTGAGCTGGTCCTCGGTCTCCTCATAGGGGAAGCGGGCGCAGAACTCGTCATAGAGCCCGTCGGGCGGCGGCAGCACCTCGCCCGGACGCAGCTGCCGGGCGGCCGCGGTGCGGATGAGCTCGTCGGCGATCTCCCGCACCCGTTCCTTGAGCTTCGACTTGCGGGCCTGCCAGGCGCCGCTGCCGAGCCGGTCCAGCTGGACGCCCGCCTCGTCCGATCCGAAGCGCGAGACGAGCTCGATATTCTCCACCGGCAGGAACAGCCGGTCACCGCCGGCATAGGACAGATGCAGGCAGTCATGCGGTGCCCCCTGGACGTCGATGACCTTGAGGCCCTCGAACCGGCCGATGCCATGCTCGACATGGACGACGAGGTCGCCCGGCGTCAGGCTTTGCAGCTCGGCAATGAAATCGGTGGCCTTGCGGTGACGCCGCGCCCGCCTGACCAGACGGTCGCCGAGAATGTCCTGCTCGCCGATGATCGCGAATTCCTCGGTCTCGAACCCGCTTTCGAGGCCGAGCACCACGAGGCAGACGACATCCTTGGGAGCCGCCAGCACGTCGGCCCAGTTGCCCACCACCGCCAGCGGCGACAGTTCATGGTCGCGCAGAATGGTCTCGAGCCGGTCGCGCGCCCCTTCCGACCAGGCGGCGATCGCCACCCGCTTGCCAGCCTTGCGCACCGCCTCCGCATGAAGCTTCACCGCCTGATAGACATTGCGGCCGGCCTCCGCCCGCTCGGCGGCGAAGCTGCGCCCCTGCCGGCCGCCGACCGACATCACGCGGGTCGCCGCGGTCTCCGGAACTTCGAATGGCGTGAGCTGGAACACCGGCCGCGACTGCAGGCTGTCGGCGACCTCCTCGGCACCGAGATGGAGTCGATCCGGCGTCAGCGGATTGTAGGGCGGCGCCCCGAAATTCTCCCGCGACTTGGCCTCGATGCGGGCTGCGTAATACTCCTCGATCTCCTGCCGCCGCGACACCAGCGCCTCCTCGGTGAGCTGGTCGAAAGTCAGGGGCACATCGGGGAGATAGTCGAAGATCGTCGCGAGCTTCTCGTAGAACAGCGGCAGCCAGTGCTCCATGCCGGGATAGCGCCGTCCCGCCGATACCGCCTCATAGAGCGGGTCGGCGAGCGAGGCGCTGGGAAAGGCCGCGGCATAGCCGGTGCGGAACCGCGCGATCGTCGCCTCGTTGAGCATCACCTCATTGGCCGGATCGATGGTCAGCCGGTGCAGCTGCCCGGTCGAGCGCTGCGAATCGGGATCGAAGGTCCGGATCGATTCCAGAATGTCGCCGAAGAAATCGAGGCGGACCGGCTGTTCCGCGCCTGGCGGGTAGAGATCGACGATGCCGCCGCGCACCGCGAAGTCGCCGGGATCGACCACCGTGCCGCTGCGCGAGAAGCCGCTCTCCTGCAGAAAGGTCAGGAACGTTTCCATCGGCACCCGGTTGCCGGGCAGCGCATGGAAGCTCGCCGCGGTGATCGCCGCCATCGGGGGCACCCGCTGGATCGCCGCATTGACCGTGCTGAGCACCAGCCGCGGCCGGGTCGGCGGATCGTTGAGGAGGCGCGCCAATGTCGCGAGTCGCGTCGCCACCAGCCGCGACGCCGGCGAAACCCGGTCATAGGGCAGGCAGTCCCAGGCCGGGAGCTCCAGCACTTCGATATCGGGGGCAAAGAAGGCGATCGCATCGGCAAGGATGGCAAGCCGATGATCGTCGCGCGCCAGATGCAGGATCGGCTTCGGCGCGGCGGCGCGGGCAAGCTCGGAGAGAATGAGCGCGTCGAGACCTTCCGGTGCACCGGAGATGACGGTGCGCAGCGGCACCGACAGCGCCTTGGTGAGATCGACAGGCTTCATGCTCCGCAGTGAACCCCGCGCGGCGGATGGTAGGCCAGCAATGCGCCCATGAGGGGGGTCAGCCGCTCCTGTGGCACCGGGACGCCGCCGAGCAGCCAGTCATGAAGGTCGCTGTCGGCGCTCGCCACGATCACCTCGAATTCCTGAAGCTCGGTCTCGTTCATCGCCTGGAGCCGCATCTCGGCAAAACCACCGAGCAGAAGATCGAGTTCACGCATGCCGCGATGCATTGCCCGCCACAGCAGCCGCCGGCGCCGCGTTTCGATCTCGCAGAGGTTGTCGTTCATGCGATCGGGCCATTCCATCGCCCCCGAGAGCGGGAGCATGCGAGGCGGCAACGCATAAAACACTGGATCGGCAAGTCAAGCCCGGTCATGAAGAGAAGCAACCATGCGACCGAGTCTCCTCAATCCCCTCTTTGCCTCGGCAAGCGGCCTCAAGGGAATTGGCCCGAAATTCGACAATGCGCTGGCCCGGCTGTTGCGACCGAATGCCGGCCACGGCGCCAACGCCCGCCTGATCGACCTCCTGTTCCATCTCCCGACCGGAACCGTCGATCGCCGTCGCCGCTGCCGCATTGCCGACCTCGCGGGCGAAGGGATTGCCACCATCGAGGTCACCGTCGGTCGTCACCGCCCGCAACCTCGCCGCGCGCCCCGCGCCCCCTACCGCGTCGACTGTTTCGATCAGACCGGGACCCTGAGCCTCGTCTATTTCAACGCTCACGCCGAGCAGCTTCGCCGCTTGCTGCCCGAGGGCGAGACCCGCTTTGTCTCGGGTCGCGTCGAATGGTATGGCGGCAGCCCGCAGATCGTGCATCCCGACCATGTCGTCACGCCGGCCGCCTTCGAGCGGTTGCCCCTGGTCGAGCCGCTCTACCCTTTGAGCGCCGGCGTGCCAGGCCGCGTTCTTGCCCGGGCGGTCGCCGGCGCTCTCGACCACTTGCCCGACCTTCCCGAATGGCAGGACCGGGCCTGGCTCGAAGCGCGCGGCTGGCCCTCGCTCAGGGATGCGCTGCTCGCGATCCATCGCCCGGCTCAGCCCGACAGCGCCGGATCAAAGGCGCCGGCACGGCTTCGCCTCGCCTATGACGAGCTCCTGGCCAACCAGCTGGCGCTCGCTCTGGTCCGCTCTCATATGCGCCGCAAGGGTGGCCGCGCCATTGTCGGCGACGGCAGGCTCGCCCGACGCATCCTTGCCGCCATGCCCTATCGGCTGACCCGATCGCAGGCGCTCGCCATCGAGGAGATCCACGCCGGTCTCGCCGCGCCGCAGCGCATGATCCGCCTCCTCCAGGGCGATGTCGGATCGGGCAAAACAGTCGTTGCCCTGCTCGCCATGGCGGCCTGTGCCGAGGCCGGCTGCCAGGCCGCCATGATGGCCCCGACCGACATCCTGGCACGGCAGCATTTCGAGCGGCTGAAGCCCCTTGCCAGGGCGAGCGGCATCACCATCGACCTCCTGACCGGCCGCGACAAGGGCCAGGCGCGCGAGGACATTCTCGAGCGCCTCGCAACCGGCCGGACCACCATCGCCATCGGCACCCACGCGATGTTCCAGGAAAGCGTCGGCTTTCACGACCTCGGCCTCGCCGTGATCGACGAGCAGCACCGGTTCGGCGTGCATCAGCGCCTGGCGCTGCAGGCCAAGGCCGGGCAAGGCGCCAATCTCCTGGTGATGACCGCAACCCCGATCCCGCGCACCCTGGCGCTCACCCTTTATGGCGACATGGAGGTGTCGCGCCTGACCGAGAAGCCGGCGGGTCGCCAGCCGGTCGAGACCCGCACCATGCCGCTCGAGCGCTTGGGCGAGGTGGTGGACCGACTGGCGGCGGCGGTCGCCCAGGGTGGGCGCGCCTATTGGGTGTGCCCGTTGGTCGAGGAGAGCGAGCTCGTTGACGAAGCGGCGGCCGTCGAGCGTCACGCCGCGCTGGTCGAACGCTTCGGGGACCGCGTCGGCATTGTCCATGGCCGCATGAAGGGCGACGACAAGGACGCGGTGATGCGCCGCTTCCAATCCGGCGATCTCGCCGTGCTGGTGTCGACCACCGTCATCGAGGTCGGGGTCGATGTGCCGGATGCCACCATCATGATCATCGAGAATGCCGAGCGCTTCGGGCTGGCGCAGCTTCACCAGCTGCGCGGCCGGGTCGGACGGGGACCCGGGCGGTCGGCCTGCGTGCTGATCTACAAGGGCCCGCTCGGCGACACCGCCAAGGCGCGCCTGTCGATCATGCGCGAGACCGAGGACGGCTTTCGCATCGCCGAGGAGGATCTGCGACTGAGAGGATCGGGGGAGGTCTTGGGAACACGCCAGGCCGGCATGCCGGCCTTTCGCCTGGCCGATCTTGCCGAGCATGGCGAGCTGCTCGCCGCCGCCCGCGACGATGTCGAGCTGGTGCTCGCGCGCGATCCGAAGCTTGCAAGCCGGCGCGGCGAGGCGCTGCGGCATCTCCTCTATCTGTTCGAGCGCGACGAGGCAATCAGGCTGCTGTCAGCCGGGTGAGCACTACCTGCTTGCCACCAGGCAGCTGGCGCCGCGAGCCTTCAGCCGGCCGCACAGATCTTGCGCATCGCGGCGGCTCTCGAGCGGAACCTGCAGGCGGAAATAGATGCCCTTGGGCCCGAGGTCGGCCTTGACGACCGCCGGCTCATGATTGGCGAGCAGGTCGCCGCTCGCCGCTTTCAGCTTCTTCCATGAGCTCCAGGCCGTCGACTCGTCACGCTGCGAGGAGAGCTGCACCACCCATCCGGACTGAGGCTTCGCCGGCGGTGCGGCCAGCGCCTGGGCGACGCGCTTGGCCGGTGCCGGCGGCGCGACCTTCGCCACCGGTGCCGGCGGCGTCACCTTTTTCGCGGGGGCGGGTGTCGGGGCCTCGGGTTCCGTCGCGGTTTCCTCGACCGCCGGCGGCAGCGGCAGGTCGCCCGCCGCCAGGAGCTCCTGGCTCGGCGCCACGGCTTGCGGCTGCTCGACCTTGCGGACCGTGAGGTCCGGCCCCTCGATGGCACCGGTCACGATCGGATGGTTGCCCGACACGATCGGCCGGAACGCCGGCTCTGCGGCAGCATTGCTGCGCGGTGCCGCCGCCATCGCGACCGTGCCGTTCAGCGCTGCGATCTTGTCGCGGGCCGGCGCAAAATCGGGCTTGAGCGCCAGGGCCTGGCCATAGACGCGCTTGGCATCCTCCGGCCGCTGCAGCGCCTCGAAGGTGAGCCCTTCACCGAAATAGATGAGATGCGGCGCCGGCGGATCATGCGACAGCGCCTTCTCGTAATCGGCAAGCGCGAACAGATATTGGTGGCTGAGGCGCAGCGCATTGGCGCGCCCATGGAAGGCTTCGGCGAAAGTCGGATCGAGGAACAGCGCATTGGTGAAATCCTCAACCGCCATCGCCTGGGAATTGAGCCGTTGATAGGCAAGGCCGCGATTGTAGAGGAGGATTGCGCGGGTTCGCCCCGACATCGCATCGACCCTCAGCGCTGCGGAATAGTCGTCGACCGCGTCCTGAAAGCGCTCCCGCGCCTGATAGAACAGCGCCCGATCGATCAAGGCCCTGGCGAGGGCCTCGGGATCGAGCTGCCGCGATTCGATCGCCTCGGTGAGCGAGCTGACATCTCTTGCTGGTTCGGCGGCCGCCGCACCGTTGACCGCCGCTACCGCGGCAAGCGACACGGTACACACAGACGCAATAAACACTGACCGGACTCTCATGAGCACCGATCATGCATTGATAGGGTTAAGTCTTGGCTAATGCCGTGAGCAGTGTGCCTACTGCCTATTGACTACGATTGCAGCTGCTGCTCGGCCTGCGCCTGCGCCTGCGCGCGGCGCCGCTCGAAGAACGACACTGCCTGCACCGCCAGCTCATAAAGCCCGATCAGCGGAATGGCGAGGGCGATCTGGCTGATCGGATCGGGCGGCGTGAGGATGGCCGCGATGGCGAACACCGCGACGATCGCATATTTGCGCCCCGACCTGAGCATCGAGGCGCTCACCACGCCGATCTGGCCGAGCAGAGTGAGGATCACCGGCAGTTGGAAGCAGATGCCGAAAGCGAGGATCAGCATCATGATGAAGTCGAGATACTCGCTGACCTTGGGCAGCAGCTTGATCTCCGCCTGCTCGTGTCCGCCACCCTGCTGGAAACCGACGAAGAACTTGATCGCCACCGGCATCAGGAGGAAATAGACCAGCGCCGCGCCAAGAACGAAGAACACCGGCGTTGCGATCAGATAGGGCCGGAAGGCGCTGCGCTCATTCCGATAGAGCCCCGGCGCGACGAACCGGTAGATCTGGATGGCGATCAGCGGGAAGGCCAGGAACAGCCCGCCGAACATGCCGATCTTGACCTCGGTGAAGAACTTCTCCGGCAGCGAGGTGTAGATGAGCTCGAGATTGTAGTCTTGCCCGAGCGCCCAGAAGAACGGCATCACCAGCAGATTGTAGATCTTGCCGGCGAACATGAAGCTCAGGGCGAATGCAACGACAAAGCCGATGAGGCAATAGATCAGCCGCTGCCTGAGCTCGATCAGATGCTCGATCAGCGGCGCCTGGGTGGCGTCGATGTCCTCCTGGGTCATAGGGCTTTCTCGGGCGCTTTGTCGGCCGGAGCCGGCTCGGGCGTGACCTCCGGGGCTTTGACCTCCGGCGATGCGACCTCTGCCTGCGAGACCTCCGGCGTCGTCGAGGCTGATGACAATGCCGGCGCCGGTGCATGCGGATCGGCCGCCGGCGCGGTGTTCTCCAACGCTGTCCTGAGATCGGCGGCGGCCTTGCGGATCTCACCCTCGCCGAGATCGAACTTCGTCGCCTCGCGGATCTCGGAGGTGACCTTGTCGACATCCGCCTCGCGCGCCACCTCGTCGAGATGCCGCTGGAACTCTGCAGCCATGCGCCGCACCGACGCCGTGAACTTTCCGAGATGGCGCAGAAGCTTCGGCAGGTCCTTGGGCCCGACCACGATCAGGGCGACCACAGCGATCACCAGAAGTTCCGTGTAACCCACGCCGAAATCAAACATGAACGGGCATTCCGGTCAAAATCGGCAGCGCCGCCGGCCCGCTCGCCGCTTCGCCCCCTGTCGCGAGCTCAGCCCTGCGCCTCGCGCTTCGCTTCGGTCTTCAGTGGCGCCTCGGCATCGTGGTCGATGGTCCGGACGGTGCCGTCGGCCGGCTTCGACTCGTCCTCCTGCAGGCCGCGCTTGAAGCTTTTGATGCCCTTCGCCACGTCGCCCATCATGTTGGAGATCTTGTTGCTGCCGCCAAACAGGACCAGCACCACGACGAGCAGGATGAGCCAATGCCAAATCGAAAAAGTACCCATAATTCAACTCCTTCGATGCCGCTTCAGCCCTAGGGCAACCGGCAGGGGACCGCTTGGCCGCGCACTATGACAAAAAGCCGTCTGAGCCGCAACCAACACGAGCCTTCAGCGCCGCTGCCGCGCATCCCCGGAAAATGGGGGTGCGCCCCGGTTATTGCAAATCCTCATCGACCTCATCCCCCGGCGGCTCGGGCTGATCCTTCTCGAGCGCCTCCTCCGCTTCCTCATCGTCGAGCGCATCCTCGTCGGGGTTGAGATCGGCATCGCCCCGCGGCACCGGAATATCGAAGTCGGGCGGGAGGTTCGCATCGAGAAGACCGGCCCCCTTGAGCTCCTGCAGACCCGGCAGGTCGGTGATCGCATTGAGGCCGAAATGCACCAGGAAACTGTCGGTCGTGCCATAGGTCACCGGCCGCCCCGGCGCGCGCCGGCGCCCCCTCATCCTGACCCAGCCGATCTCCAGCAGCTGGTCGAGCGTGCCCCGCGACATGGCGACGCCCCGGATCGCCTCGACCTCGGCGCGGGTCACCGGCTGGTGATAGGCGATGATGGCAAGCGTCTCGAGCGCCGCCCGCGACAACCGGCGCGGCTCGACCGATTCGCGCCGCATCAGATGGCTGAGATCCTCAGCCGTTCGGAACGTCCATCGGCCGGCGACCTGCACCAGATTGACGCCGCGCGCCGTATAGGCGCGCTGAAGCTCGCCCAGCAGCGCCGGGACGTCGCTGCCCTCCGGCAGGGCCGCCGCAAGATCGCTCGCCGACAGTGGCTCCGCCGCTGCGAACAACAGCGCCTCGACGATGCGGATGAGCTGCGCCGGCTCCGGAACGCTGCGCAGCGGCGGCCGGGCTTCATGGCGCGCTTCCGCCTGCTCGCGCCGCTTGAGGCGCTCGATGATGTCGGCAAGCGCGCTGCTGGCCGTCATGATTTGCGTCTCAGATAGATCGGCCCGAAGGCGCCGGCCTGGCGCAGCTCGAGGAACCCTTCCCGCGCCATTTCGAGCGACGCCGTGAGGCTCGAGGCGAGCACCGACGAGCGCTTCGAAGGCTCGCTGAGATAGTCGGCGAGAAAGGCATCGAACCGGCCCCATTCGGCGGTCCCGCCGATCAGCCTCTCGAGAATGCGGCGCGCGTCCGCCACCGCCAGCACCGGCTGGCGCACCACCCGGTAATCGCGGGCGGTGACGTTCTTCTGGCGCCGCTGCGCATAGGCCTTGAGCAGATCGATCAGATTGTCGGCATAGGCCGGTTGGCGATCGATCACCAGCGGCTCCGGCGCACCGCGCCCGAACACGTCGCGGCCGAGCCTGTTTCGCGCCATCAGCATGGTCGAGGCCTCGCGCATCGCCTGCAGCCGCTGCAGCCGGAACGCCAGCCGCGCCGCCAGATCCTCCGGCGGCGGCTCGCCATCGGCATGGGGCGGCGGCAGCAGGAGCCGCGACTTCAGATAGGCGAGCCACGCCGCCATGACCAGATAGTCGGCGGCGAGCTCGAGCCGGAGCTGCCGCGCCGCGGCGATGAAGGCGAGATATTGCTCGGCAAGCGCCAGGATCGAGATCCGCTTCAGATCGACCTTCTGCCCGCGCGCCAGCTCGAGAAGAAGATCGAGCGGGCCCTCGAATCCCGCGACATCGACGATCAGCGCCTCCTCGTCGCTCGCCGCGACGGCCGGCGGCTCGCGCCGCAGCGGGCCCTCGCCATCCGGCCAGCCGGCGTCGACATCGCTCATGCCGGCTCGCCCATGAGCTGGTTCATGGTGATCAGCGCCTGATCGCGGTCGAAGGGCTGCGGCCCCCGCCGGCTGCGCCGCGCCCGGTCGGCACGGAGGAGAGCCTGGCCGGCAAGCGGGCCGGCGGCCTCTGCCACCTGGACCATCTCGGCAAAATTGCCGTTGCAGTGAAGCAGCATGTCGCAACCCGCCTTGAGCGCCCGGCTCGCGCGCTCGCCGATGCTGCCGGTCAGCGCCTTCATCGACAGATCGTCGGTCATGATCAGCCCGTCAAAGCCGATTTCGTCGCGCACCATGCCCAGCACCCGGCGCGACAGGGTGGCCGGAGTCTTCGGGTCGATGCTGCGATAGACGATATGGGCGGTCATTGCCATCGGTGCGCCGGCATGCGCCGCGAAGGGCACGAAATCGCCGGCCCGGAGCTCGGCCAGCGACGCCGTCACCACCGGCAGCTCGTGATGACTGTCGCTCATTGCCCGACCATGACCGGGCACATGCTTGATCACCGGCAGGACGCCGCCATCCATCAGCCCGACAATCGCCGCCTGCGCCAGCAGCGCCACGCTCTCGGGCTGATCGGCATAGGCGCGATCGCCGATGACCGGGTGGCTCCCCGCCTGCGGCACGTCCAGCACCGGCAGGCAGTTGACCGTGATGCCAAGCGCGTGGAGATCGTCGGCGATCAGCCGGGCCACCTGGCGCGCCGCGTTGAGGCCCGCCAGCTTGTCGCCTTGATAAACCGCGCCGAAGCTTCTTGCCGGCGGATAGGACGGCCAGAAGGGCGGTCCCAGCCGCTGCACCCGCCCTCCTTCCTGATCGACCAGAACCGGCGCGTCGTCATCGCCCACCGCCGCGCGAAAGGCGGCGACCAGCGCCTGCACCTGCTGCGGGCTTGCGATGTTGCGCTGAAACAGAATGAGCCCCCATGGTCGCGCATCGGCGAACAAGGCTTGCTCATCAGACGTGAGCACGGTGGCGGCACAGCCGCAAATGAAGGCGCTGCTCATGGGTGCCGCCCAATTGTCCCAGGAGAAAAGCTTACTGTCGACGTACCAGGCAATCCTTTTCGCCGGCCGCGATCAGCGAGTTGCACAGCCGGGAGGCCAGGTCCTTGCTGCCGAGCGGTCCGACGCCCAGCCGGTAGAAGGTGCCACTGGCGCCGAGATCGGCCCGCTGGATTCGCTGCTGAAGCGTGCCGACAAGCTGCGGATGGCGCGACTGCAGCCGGCGGAACTCGCCCGCTGCTTCCGCCTCCGAACGGAAGGAGGCAAGCTGCACCACATAGCCGGTGCCGCCAGCGACCGCCGGCGTGGCAGCCGGTGTCAGCGCCGCCAGCTGCTGCTGTGCCGGCCGGGCGGCCGGCGCTGGCTGGACACGCGCTGCCGGCTGCTGGACCCGCGGTGCCGGTGGCGGCGGCGCCTGGACCGCCTGGGCCGGTGGCGGCACGGCGGCTGGCTGCCCGCTGAAGGAGGCCGGTGGCGGCGCTGCCGGCGGCAGGCCGGCACCCGGCGGCGGCTCGGCCATGGCAAGTTGCTGGGGTGGTGGCTGCGGCGCGCTGGAGCGTCCGGAAAGCGGCGTGCGCAACCCGTCGAGCGGATCGACATCGCGGCCGGTCCGCGGCCGCTGCGCCGCATTGGCCGATTGCTGCGCCTGGCTCTTGAACTGGTCGATATAGGCCGGCTGCTGCGGCGCCCCGGTGCTCGGCGCAGCCGCTTGTGCTCCGCCATAGGCAGCGCTGCCGGCCGGCGACACTGGCTGGCCCTGGCCGAGGCGCATCGGCGCCCCGAGCGTTGACGGCTGGCCGGCCACCGCACCCGGCGGCGGCGGCAAGGTGTCGACGATGGTCTCGCTCTCGGACGGCGGGACCACCGCGCCGGTTCCGGCCTGGCCGTTGCGCGGCGTCTTGGCCTTGCCGGATCCCGCCGACGGCGTGCTGGCGGAGACCGCACCAACGCTCTCCTGGCTTGTCGCGCCGCCATCCGACCCCCGGCTCTTGGCGGTATCCGACGTATCCGCCAACGCCACCCGGTTCGATGATGGTTGCTGTGCGCGACCGGTCGCCGCCTTGCCGGCACTCGGCTCCGGCGTGCTGACGCTCTGCTCCGAGGTCGGCTCGATCAGCGCGGTATCGGCTGAAGATTCGGGCTGCGGCTCGGAGGAATTGGCCACCGCCTCGATGCCCGAGGGCGTCCGCGGTTGGTTGCTGCCCTGCACGCCGGGCGGCGGTGGCAGCGGCAATGGCTCCGGAGCCGTGCCGTCATGGCTGCTCGGCTCCGGCGGCGGGCCTGAGTCCGATCCCGGCTCAGGCAGCGGCGCACCGGCACCCGTCTCGGTATCGCCCGAATCCTGGCTGTCGTTGCTGCGCGGCGGCGCCACCGGCTGCTCCTCGGTCGGCACCAGCTTGTTCTGCTCGACCGCTTCCTCGCCCATGATCCGGTCGTAGATCTGCTTGCGACCCTGCTGCAGTGGCTGCGGCGGCGGAGCGTTTGCCGCTGCCGCCGGTCCGGGGGCCGGCGTGTCGATCTGCGGCTCGGGTGTCGCCTTGGCGGGTTCCTCAGGCGCCGCGATGACCGGGATCTCGTGATTGGCCGTCGATGCCGATGATGACGGCAGGCTGAATTTCTGGGTGTAGAAGAAGATCAGCACACCGACGATCAAGGCAAGCGCCAGCAGCGCCAGGAGCAGGATCAGCGGCCCGCCGCGTCCCCGCGGCTCCTCCTCGGCATACTCCTCATCATACTCGCGATAGGCGTTGTTGTAGTCGGCGACCTGCGCCCGCTGCCGCCCGACGGCTCGGGCGTCGGAGCGGCGCTCGCCGTCATAGCCCTCGTCCTGCTCATGCTCCTCCGGGTCGGGCAACCGCTGCCGCGCCACCGGCACCCGCGGCGCCACCGCCACCGCGCGGCGAGGGCGCGTCGGATCGGCATAGACATCCTCCGCGACATTGCCATAGCCAAGCTCGGGCTGCGCCGCATAGGCCTCGGCACGCTGCGGCGATGCCGGCCTTGCCGGCGCCGATCGGGCGACCGTGTCGCCGCCATTCCACGACTCCTGGCCATAGGCCGCTGCTGCCTGGGCTGCCGGCTGCGTCGTCTGGCCCTGCTGGCGCGAAAAGGCCGGCGCCGCGGCCATGCGCTGCGGCTGGTAAGGCTGCTGCCCATATGGGTAGCCAGGGCTGCGCGGCGGCGCATAGGCCGACTGTCCCGGCGCTGGCTGCGCCTGGAACGGCGGCTGCCAACCCTGCTGCCCGCCACTTGGTGGTGCAGCCGGTCGCTGCGGCGCTTTCGGCGCGGCGGCCGCCGGTCCCGGCTTGCCGTCAGCCGCGAGCTCATCCGGCGCAAAGCTGAAGCGCGGTGCCGCTTCCGGAGCTTTGGCCAAGGGTGGCGGCGCCGCCTGGCTCCGCGCCGTGGCGGCGCGCTGCCGCGCCAGCCGCTCGGCGGCCTCCCGCTGCTGGCGCAGGCGATCGGCGAAGTCATCCGAGGCGGGAGCGCTGCTGCCACTGGCGGCAGCGGATGGCACCGGCATCACCGCGCGCGGCGACCCCGATGGAACCGCGGCACGGCTCGGCGCCGCCGGCTGCGGCTTTGCCTGACCATTTGGTGAAGCCGCCCGCGGCGTTTGCGGCGCCATCTGGTTGGCGGCATGCTGATTCTGTGGCGGACGCACCGGCGCCCCGGTGTTCGGACGCGGCGCCATCGGCGCTGGACGAACGGGGGTGGCACCCTGCCCGCGACCCGCCGACACGGGCTGCCCCGCCTCGGTCGATGCAGGCTTCGACGGCCCGGCCCCTGGCGACGCGACGACGAGCCGGGGCTCGGTGGCCTTGCCACCGTTCTCCGACCGGAATTCCTCGGAAATCTTCGGCAGATCCTTGGAAGCGTCCTTCGCGATCCCCAATCGTTCGCGCCAGTTTCGCCGTTCGCCGCTATTGGTGGAGTCCTGATCCATCTACCCGGTCTTCCCCTACATAACGTCGACGGGCCTCACGCCGAGGACCTTAAGGCCACTGGCGAGAGCATAACGAATCGCACTCAGAAATGCGAGCCGCGCAAAGGTGACTGGTCGATCCCACTTCGAGATAAATCTCAATTGAGGCGACTTTACGCCCGCGTTCCAAAGTGCGTGAAAATCACTTGCCAATTCAAAGAGGTAGAAGGCCACTCTGTGAGGCTCGTGGGCCGCTGCCGCTTGCTCAAGCACACGAGGGTACTCGGACAACCTGCGGATAACTTCGAGCACCGGCTCTTCGGTCAGCAGCGAGAGGTCGGCCGAAGCGAGAGAATCGCTCGTGATCGACTCACTCAGTTCGACCTCGGCATTTCGGAACACCGAGCAGATTCGCGCATGCGCGTACTGCACGTAGAACACCGGATTGTCGCGCGACTGCTCGGTGACCTTCTCGAAATCGAAATCGAGCGGCGCATCGTTCTTGCGATAGAGCATGATGAAGCGCACGACATCGGCCCCGACCTCGCCGACGACATCGCGCAAGGTCACGAACTCGCCGGCCCGCTTCGACATCCGCACCGGCTCGCCGCCGCGGAACAGCTTGACGAGCTGCGTCAGCTTGACGTCGCACACCACGCGCTTCTGCGACAGCGCCCCGACCAGCGCCTGCAACCGTTTGACATAGCCGCCATGGTCGGCCCCCAGCACATAGATCAATTGATCGAAGCCGCGGGCAATCTTGTCGCGCGCGTAAGCGACATCGGATGCGAAATAGGTGTAGGAGCCATCCGACTTGACAAGCGGCCGGTCGATGTCGTCGCCGAAATCCGAAGCGCGGAACAGCAGCTGCTCGCGGTCCTCCCAATCCTCCGGTGGCTGACCCTTGGGCGGTGGCAGCCGACCCTGATAAACGAGGCCCTGCTGCGCCAGATCGGCGATCGCGATCTTGACGCCGCCGCCGCGATGGAGCTCGGCCTCCGACACGAACACCTCGTGACGGATGCCGAGAGTCGCGAGATCCTCCTTGATGAGATCCAGCATCATCGCCACCGCCACCTGACGCACCACCGGCAGCCATTCCGACTCGGGCAGGTCCAGCAACGACCGGCCATGGCGAGCGAGCAGCGCCTGGCCGACCGGCTTCAGATAATCGCCGGGATAGAGTCCCGCCGGGATCTCCGCAATGGTCTCGCCACCCGCCTCGCGATATCTGAGATAGGCCGACCGCGCCAGCACATCGATCTGCGCCCCGGCATCGTTGATGTAATACTCCCGTGCGACATCGAAGCCCATCTTGGCGAGGAGATTGGCGAGCGCATCGCCGAACACCGCGCCGCGGCAATGGCCGACATGCAAGGGTCCCGTCGGATTGGCCGAGACATATTCGACATTGACGCGCTGGCCGCGGCCCATGTCGGACTGCCCGAAATCCTCAGCCTCCCGCAGCACGTCGGCCACCACGCTCTGGAGCGCCGAATTCGACAGCTTGGCGTTGATGAAGCCCGGCTTGGCGAACGACACCGCGAAGTCGGGATCGTCGGCGAACTCCTTGAGGAAGGCATCGGCGAAGACCGCCGGCGTCACGCCGGCCTGAGGTGCTGCAACGAACGGCGCGTTGTTCGCCATCTCGCCATGCTCGCGATGGCGCGGCACCTGCACCGCCAGCTTGTCGAGATCGAGCGTGACCGAGGGAGCGAGACGCTGCACGACCGCGATGCTCGCGGCAGCCGATTTTTCGTAGAACTTCTTGAACAGGTCCATGCACGTCTCCGACAAGTCGGCGCTTAGCGGAAAAGCGGATCGAGGTCAAACAGCCGCTTGTGCTGATCCAACGCATAGCGATCGGTCATTCCAGCGATGAAATCGCAGACCTGGCGAGGATAATTGCTGGCCATGTCTGCCGTGCCTTCATCGATCCATCCCGCCGGCAGCAGCAGCGGATCCTGGACATAGGCCTGGAAGAGGTCGCGCACCACCCGCTGCGCCCGCCCCATGATGTCCATTACCTTCTCATGGCGGTACATGCGCAACGACAGGAACGCCTGCAGCGCCCTGTTCTTCTCCTGCATCTGTGCCGAGAAGCACACCAGTCGCTCGCCCCGTTCCCGCACTTGATCGGCGCTCGTCATCGGTTGCCGCTTGAGCCGGCGGCGGGTCTCGCCGATGACATCGCCGATCATCCACGAGATGACGCGGCGAACGGTCTCATGGATGATTCGCGCCCGGTCGAGCCGCGGCCAGGTCTTCAGCACCTCGCTCAGCGCCTCGCCGGCCAGCGGCACATCGCCGAGATCGATCACCGCGAAGAGCTGTGCCCGCAACCCGTCATCGATGTCATGAGCGTTGTAGGCGATGTCGTCGGCGATCGCCGCCGCCTGTGCCTCGGCCGGCGCATAGCTCGACGGGTCGACCCCGAGCGTTGCCACGAGCTCGAGCACCGCCGTCGATGCGCTGGCGATCGGACCATTGTGCTTGATCAAGCCTTCGAGCGTCTCCCAGGTGAGATTGAGCCCGTCGAATGCCGCATAGCGGCGCTCCAGTCGGGTCACGATCCTGAGCGTCTGGGAATTGTGATCGAACCCGCCATAGGGCGCCATCAGCCGATCGAGCTCCTGCTCCCCGGCATGGCCGAACGGGGTATGGCCGAGATCATGCGCCAGCGCGATCGCCTCGGTCAGGTCCTCGTCGAGCCCGAGCGTCCGGGCGATGGAACGGGCGATCTGCGCCACTTCGAGACTGTGGGTCAGGCGCGTGCGATAATGATCCCCCTCGTGATAGACGAACACCTGGGTCTTGTGCTTGAGCCGCCGGAACGCGGCGGAATGGATGATCCGGTCGCGATCCCGCTGGAACACCGTTCGTGACGGCGTCTCGGGCTCCTCGACCAGCCGCCCCCGCGACGCGCCGGCGTCGCAGGCATAGGCTGCCGAATCGGGCCGCATCACCGAGAGCACCATGGTACGGCCCGCCCGGATTGACAAATGCCCGCGCGCGCCCGACATAGTGGTCGACGATCGATACCGCTCAATCTGGTCGAAGCTCCGATGTCCGAACCCGTCACCCTGACCGCCCGCGCCGCCGAGCGGATCCGCGCAATCGCCGCCGCCGGAAATGGCGAAAAAACCGCGCTGCGCCTGTCAGTGCTCGGGGGCGGCTGCTCGGGTTTCCAGTATGATTTCGCCCTGGCCGACACCGCCATGGAGGATGACCTTGCGATTGAACGGGACGGTGCCACCGTTTTGATCGATTCCGTATCCCTCGTCTACCTTCTCGGCTCCGAGATCGATTTCGAGGACGGGCTGATCGGCGCCTCCTTCAAGGTCAACAATCCGAACGCCACCGTCTCCTGCGGCTGCGGCACCTCGTTCTCGGTCTAGAGCATCTTCAAGCTTCCATGCAGATCGCCACCTGGAACATCAACGGCGTCAAGGCACGCCTCGCCAATCTGCTGCGCTGGCTGAAGGACACCTCGCCGGACATTTGCTGCCTCCAGGAGATCAAATGCGAGGACGAGGCCTTCCCCGGTGAAGCCCTGGAGGAGCTCGGCTACAACGTCGCCGTGCACGGCCAGAAGGGCTTCAACGGCGTTGCTGTCCTGTCCAAGCGGCCGCTCGAGGACGTGACGCGGCGGCTTCCCGGCGGCGACGACAGCGACCAGCATTCGCGCTATCTCGAGGTGGTGGTGCCGGGCGACCGCGGCGTCGTCCGCATCGCCTGCCTTTATCTGCCGAATGGCAATCCCATCGGCACCGACAAGTTCCAGTACAAGCTCGATTGGATGGACCGCTTGACGGCGCGGGCCGGCGAGCTGCTCAAGGACGAGGAAGCCTTCGTCATGACCGGCGACTTCAACGTCATTCCCGCGCCGGTCGATGCCAGGCGGCCGGAGCTCTGGGTCAATGACGCGCTGTTCCAGCCGGAGACCCGCGCCCGCTTCCGCACCCTCCTCAATCTCGGCCTGACCGATGCCGTGCGCCTGCTCCACCCCGACGAACCGATCTACACCTTCTGGGATTATCAAGCCGGTGCCTGGCAGCGCAACAACGGCATTCGCATCGACCACCAGGTGATGTCGCCGCAGGCCGTCGACCGGCTGACGTCGATTCGAGTCGACAGGAACGTCCGCGGCTGGGACAAGCCGTCGGACCACGTGCCGGTGATCGCCGAGCTGGATGTCTAGGTGAGGCATTAGGCATTAGGGAAAGGCACCGCTCACTGCCTACTGCCTATTTGGCTACTGCCTGAACTTCTACTCGTCCGCTGACGGAAGCTCTTCGGCCGGATATTGCTCCGACCATTGCACCGCCAGCGCCTCGCCGGAGGAGCGCTCCTCGTCCGACACCTCGTCGAGCAGCGTGCCGAACCGCGAAATGATCTGCGGATAGGCATCGGGCCGCGCCGTCTGGCGGGCGAGGGTGTACCACATCACCGCCTTGGCCTTGTCCTGCTTCACATGAATGCCGTCATAATGCAGGTCGCCCAGCATGGCCTCGGCGGGCGCATAGCGCTTGCGGGCCGCCCGCATCAACCAGCGAATGCCCTGATCCGGCATCTTCTTGACGCCCTGGCCCTTCAGATACATCACGCCGATCGCATAGATCGCGGCAGGATGACCATGGCCGGCGGCCGTCGAATAAAGATTGTAGGCTCGCACCGGATCCTTGTGGATGCTGTGATCCGGCGCCCCGTCGCGATAGATGTCGGCCACCCGCACCAGCGCATCGACGGTGATGCGCATCAGCCGGCGATTGGGCTGCTCGGCATCATAGGCGAGCGCCACCTGACGGTAATAGGTGAAGGACTTGCCGGTATCGACCGCCACACCCTTGCCGGTGCGATACATGTCGCCGAGATACCAGGTGGCGATCAGGCTGCCCGCCTTCGACGCCTTCTCGAGATGTTCGCGGGCCCGGACATAGTCGCCTTCGCCGTAGAACTGCTTCGCCATCTTCATGTCGTCGCGCCACAACGACACATCGCCAAGCTTGGGCAGCTCGGAGTCGGGCTTGGCCGGCACGAAGGAATAGAATTGCGATCCGAAGCCGTCGCTTTCCTGCGCCGCCCCCGGGCTGATCGTCGACCCCGCCGTCCCGCCGAGCAAGGCGAGAGCGAGCAGGAGTCGACCTGCCCATCTTGTCTGGCAGTCTTTCCTATATGTCCGCATAACACACACTCTCACCTTGACCTCCAGGGTGGGTCACGGCGCCATACCGCGCCGACCCGACATCGCGAGCGAATTTCCAGATCGCGCCTGACCCATAGCCATGGTCGCGCGGTTGCCAGTCCTTGCGCCGTTCGGCGAGCTCCTGATCGCTCAGTCGAACCGCAAGCACGCCTTTGTCGGCGTCGATCTCGATCACATCGCCGTCGCGCAACAGCCCGATCGGGCCTCCCACCGCCGCTTCCGGACCGACGTGACCGATGCAGAATCCCCGCGTTGCACCCGAGAAACGGCCATCGGTTATCAGCGCCACCTTGTCCCCCATGCCCTGGCCGTTTCTCGGGTGCAACGCGGGGATTCTGCATCGGTCACGTCGGTCCGGAAGCGGCGGTGGGAGGCCCGATCGGGCTGTTGCGCGACGGCGATGTGA
>JBIOYR010000130.1:0-11201 GCA_044870245.1 Aestuariivirgaceae bacterium
GCAGTAGGCAGTAGGCAGTAGGCAGTAGGCAGTAGGCAGTAGGCAGTAGGCAGTAGGCAGTAGGGAAGATCGCTGTTCACTGCCTATTGCCTACTGCCTAGTGCCTCGCTTCACCCACCCTTCAACAATCCCATCGCCGCAAAACGCGCCTTCGAGATGCAGGTGCCGAAGCGCCTGCCGGGCTGAGCCACCCGCCGGAAGCAATCCCGCTTCTTCTTGACCGGGCTTGCGGTGGCGTCGCCGGCATCGGCGGTGAGCGCCGCATCGGTGAGGACCGGCACCGGGACGCCGAAGGTGGCGGGCGGCAGCGGCCCGTCGATCGGGAAGCCGAGGGTTGCGAGATGGGCCCTGATCCGGCGGCAATATTCGACCGAGAGGAAGGAAAAGCGCGTCTCGCCATGGCCGGCGCGGTACTTCATGACGGTGGTGCAGAGATCGCCGCCGGCCAGCCGCCAGGCCTGCGCCAGATAGGCGACGCCAAGCCGGATATTGGTGCTCGGCTCGCGGAGCTCCTCCATGGTGCCGCGAAACCCCAGCATCGCGGCGGTCCCGGGCAGGATCTGCATCAGGCCGACCTCGCCGGCGAGGCCCGAGGCACTCGGATCATAGCCGCTCTCGACCCGCATGACGGCGTCGACGATCTGCCGCGGCACGCCGGCCCGTCGCGCTTCGCTCTCGGCGATCTGCCGGTAGCCGGCGATGTCGCTCAACCCGGCACCATGCGCGGCGAGCGGGGTCAGGGATCCGATCGCCCCGAGACCAGCCAGCGCCAGGAGAAGCCTTCCTTTCATGCGACGAGCCCGCCCGAAGAGATCTGCGCAATCACCATGACCAGCGCCGTCCTGACGGCGAGCAGGCGGATGCGATCGCGCCCCTGCTCGCCGAACAGCATGCGGCGATGCAGTGTAGCATGTCCCCGGCGTGCTGCAGCGATGTGAACGAGGCCGACCGGCCTTTCCTTGGTGCCGCCATCCGGGCCGGCGATCCCGGTGATGGCAACCGCGATGTCGGCCGGCGAGCGTTCGAGGGCGCCCTCGGCCATGGCGCGGGCGACCGTCTCGCTCACCGCGCCGTCGCGGCTGATCAGCGCTTCGGGAACGCCGACCATCGCGGTTTTGGCAGCGTTGGAATAGGTCACGTAGCCGCGCTCGACCACCGCCGAGGAGCCGGGAACGGCGGTCAGCGCCGCCGCGAGCAGGCCGCCGGTGCAGCTTTCGACGGTTGCCAGCATGAGCCCGCCATCGCGGCAGCGGTCGAGAACGTCCTTGACCTCGCGAATGAGCTTGCGATCGAATTCCATGCTTTATGAGCCCCAGGGCAGCCGGACGGTGGCGGTGGCCATCGCGACGAGACCCTCGCGGCGCCCGGTGAATCCCAGCGTCTCGCTGGTCGTGGCCTTAATTCCGATCCGGTCTCCCTTGATCCCGAGGATCGCCGAAAGCCTCTCACGCATGGCGGCGACATGCGGCGCGATCTTCGGCGCCTCGGCGACAATGGTGATGTCGATATTGGCGATCAGGCCGCCGCGCGTCGCCAGCAATTGCATGGCATGGCGCAGGAACACCGCCGAGTCGGCGCCCCGCCACTGCGGATCGGAGGGCGGGAAGTGGACACCGATATCACCTTCGCCGATGGCACCGAGAATGGCATCCGTCACGGCGTGGAGCGGGGCGTCGGCATCCGAGTGACCGCGGAGGCGCTGATCATGGGGGATGCGCACGCCGCACAGCGTGACGCCGTCGCCCGGCTCGAAGCCATGGACGTCGAAACCCTGGCCTACCCGGATGTCGCCGGTCGCCAGCATGGCCTCGGCGCTGAGGCGGCATGCGGCCTCGCTCAGATCGCCGGCGGTGGTGAGCTTGCGGTTCTCGGGCGCGCCGGCCACCACCGCGACGGTCAGGCCGGCCCATTCGGCGATGGATGAATCGTCGGTCATGTCGGTGACCTGCTCTTCGGCGGCACGGCGGTGGGCGGCACGTATGAGGTCGTAGCGAAAACCCTGGGGCGTTTGCACTGCCATCAGGCCGGCGCGGTTAAAGGTGGTGCGGACGAGATCGTCCTCGACGCGCTTGAGCGTGTCGGCAACGGGCAGGCCCGGGATTGCTGCCGGATGGCTGTCCAGCGCCGAAATCACCCGGGATATCAATACGCTGGTGACAAAGGGCCGGGCTGCGTCATGGATCAGCACCCGCCCCGGCGGGTTCGCCGCCAAGGCTTCGAGCCCATGGCGGACGGAAGCCTGGCGGGTGGTCCCGCCCAGCACCGGCGGAGGCAGGTCGAGACCTTCCAGGGCCTGTCGGCAAAGCGGCTCGTGACCGTCGCCGATCACCAGCTGGATGCGATCAACCGCCGGATGCCGGGCGAAGGCAAGGGTGGTCATCCGGAGCACTGGCATTCCGCCAAGGAGCTGATACTGCTTGGGAATATCGCCCCCGACGCGGCTGCCGGTGCCGGCGGCGACAATGATGGCGGCAGTTGTCATATTCGGGTGCTCCAGAAGCCTTAAGGCAGTCGGCATTAGGCACTAAGCAGTTGTAGAGCACAAATCACTGCCTACTGCCTATCTGCCTACGCCTGACATGATCGCGTCCATTTGACGGATTGTTCGCAGGTCGTGGTCGCGCTAGGGTCGCTGCCGCAAAACTAATCACAATCGGATTTTGCACAATTTATGGGCATTACCGCTGCCAATCTGATCGAGGCATTGCCCTGTCCGGTGATCGTGGTCGATGCCGGGCAGGCGATCACCTATGCCAATGGCGCGGCCGAATATTTCTCTGCCACCAGCCAGAGCGTGCTGAAGCGGCTCCGCCTGGGGGATGTGGTGCCTTTCTCGAGCCCGCTGATCGGGCTGCTCGCCCAGGTCCGGCAGGAGAATGCCCGAATCAACGAGTATGCGGTGCATGTGGGGACGCCCCGCACCGGCGGCGAGCGGGTCGTCGACGTCCAGGCGGTGCCGGTGCCGGATGAGCCGGGCACCATTCTCATGGTGTTGCTCGAGCGCGCCGCTGCCGAGCGGCTGGACCGCCAGCTCACCCACCGCAAATCGGCCCGCTCGGTGTCCGGCCTCGCCTCGATGCTGGCGCATGAGATCAAGAATCCGTTGTCCGGCATCCGCGGCGCCGCACAGCTGATCGAGCCGGCGCTCCCGGCCGAGGATCGCGAGTTCACCCGGCTGATCTGCGCCGAGACCGACCGTATCCGCGATCTTCTCGACCAGATGGAAGTGTTCTCCGACGACCGCCCGCCGCAGCTCGGGCCGGTCAATCTCCATGCGGTGCTCGACCATGTCGAGCAGCTGGCGCGGGCGGGATTCGCGCGGGGCGTGGCGATCCGCCAGGAATATGACCCGTCCTTGCCCTTCGCCCAGGGCAATCGTGACCAGCTGGTGCAAGTGTTCCTCAATCTCGCGAAGAATGCCGCCGAGGCGATCGAGGAGGGGGCGAGCCAGGGGGAGATCGTGTTCCAGACGGCGTTCCGGCCCGGCATAAGGATGGGGGTCCCGGGATCGCCGGAGCGCATCTCGCTGCCGTTAGAGGTCTGTGTGCATGACACCGGCGCGGGCATTCGTGACGATATCCTGCCGCATCTGTTCGATCCCTTCGTCACCTCGAAATCGAACGGCAAGGGCCTCGGCCTGGCGCTGGTCGCCAAGATCATCCGCGACCATGGCGGCATGATCGACTGCCGCTCGGCGAGCCGCCGGACCACTTTCCGCGTGCTTCTTCCGATGGCCGGACGGCAATGACCCCGGCAACCATTCTCATCGCCGACGACGACAGCGCGATCCGCACCGTGCTGACCCAGGCCTTCGGCCGGGCCGGCTACAATGTGCGCGCTACCGGCAACGCCGCGACCCTGTGGCGCTGGGTGGCGGAAGGGGAGGGCGATGCGGTCGTCACCGATGTGGTGCTGCCGGACGAGAGCGGCTTCGACCTGCTGCCGCGGCTGAAAAAGGCGCGGCCGTCGCTGCCGGTCTTGGTGATGAGCGCCAAGAACACCATGATGACGGCGATCACCGCGGCAGAGCGCGGCGCCTATGAATATCTGCCGAAGCCCTTCGACCTCAACGATCTGATCCGGCTGACCGGCCGGGCGATCGAGGATTCGCGGCGCCAGCGGAGCGGCCACCGGCCGCCGGCGAGCGAGGTGGCAGCCGATAATCTGCCGATCGTCGGCCGTTCGCCGGCGATGCAGGAGATCTACCGGGTCATCGGACGGATGACCCAGACCGACCTCACCGTCACCATCATCGGCGAGAGCGGCACCGGCAAGGAGCTGGTGGCGCGGGCGCTGCACGAGTTCGGCAAGCGGCGCCGCGGACCGTTCGTCGCGGTCAATATGGCGGCGATCCCGCGGGAGCTCATTGAATCGGAGCTGTTCGGCCATGAGAAGGGCTCCTTCACCGGCGCGGCACAGCGCTATGCCGGACGTTTCGAGCAGGCGCAGGGCGGCACGCTGTTTCTCGACGAGATCGGCGACATGCCGATGGAGGCGCAGACGCGGCTCCTGCGCGTGCTGCAGGAGGGCGAGTATCACACCGTCGGCGGCACCAGGCCGATCCGCACCGATGTCCGAATCATTGCAGCGACCCATCGCGATCTCCGCCAGTTGATCGCCCAGGGGCAGTTTCGCGAGGACCTGTTCTTCCGGCTCAATGTCGTGCCGATCCGGCTGCCGCCCTTGCGCGAGCGGCCGGGCGACATCCCAGATCTGGTGCAGTATTTCCTGACCGTCGCGGCCCGCGAGGGCCTGCCGCAAAAGACGCTGTCGCAGGGGGCGGTCGAGCGGCTGATGGAGCATCGCTGGCCGGGCAACATCCGCGAGCTCGAGAATCTCATCCGGCGGGTGGTGGCGGTTCACCCCGGCGAGGAGATTTCGGCCCAGGTGATCGAGGAGGAGCTCAACAGCGCCTTTGCCGCCGCGCGGCCTGCCGATGAGATCGAGGCGCCCGAGACGCTGTCGGAGTTCGCCGAAGCCTATCTCAACCGCTATTTCGCCCAGCATGCGCCGGCGCTGCCGCCGCCCGGGCTCTATCAGCGGATGCTGCGCGAGCTCGAGCTGCCGCTGATCAGCGCCGCGCTCGCCGCCACACAGGGCAACCAGATCCGCGCCGCCGAGCTTCTCGGCATCAACCGCAACACGCTGAGGACCCGCATCCGCGACCTCGGCATCCGCGTCGTCCGCGGCGCAGGTTAACCCGAAAACTTCGCCAAGCCTGTGCCGAACGGCACAGCTGGATCGCGCTTATTGCGATATAAATTCTGCTGATCGAAGGTCAGCCGGGGGATGTCTGTCGTGTCGCGCATCAACACGGGGATTAAAAATCCCGCCATCGGTCAATCGGATCTCTATCCCACCTCTGGGTCCAAGGCTGCCCGCGCCGGCGCCAGTTTCATGCGCGGTGTGAAAGAGCTGCAATATCGGTTTCTCAATGCGACCAACTGGAAATGCAAGACAGCGCCGCCCCGCGGCAATTCCGGATCTGCAGAGTTTCGCGAGCAGGATTTTCTGCGGAAGCTGTCGAAGGGTAAGATGGATTCCCTGGACACCATGCTCGGTCTCGTCCGGCTCACGGAGGTGAACCCGAACGCCTTCTCAGAGCTCAAGGTCAGCCGCCATCAGGCGCAGCGCATGCTCGACAATCTCGAGGCGCATGGCGAGCTGTTCTCCGTTCTCCAAGCGCACATTAAGAGCTCGTACTCGGATCGGATCAACCACGGGCCACAGCACCTCAAATTCCTCAAGCAACTCAATGGCAACTTCGAGCGCCTCGCCGAGCAATTGATGGATCGCGCACGTTACAGAGGGGAGACACTGGCAGTTGACGTTGATGACCGCAGGCAATCTCAACTCGACTGGGTGGTGAACAACACTTGGATTCCTCTCCATCAGAGTGTCACAGCGGCGCCTGGCAAGATATTCCAACAGGAGCTTCTGCGCGCCAAGGATAAAAGGCGAGAACTGAGCGGCACGAAGGCGCAAAAGGATTTCGCCCTTGACCTCAAGGAAGCGAGGGAGGTGTTCAAAGTATACAATGCGATTCCGCCCGAATCGCTCAGAAACATGCTAACGGGCGCGTTGCGCAAGGTCGGAGTCGATGCGCCGGATCAAATTGTGCAGAAGAATGTCGATTGGTTGACGAAAGCACCGAGGCATAGTCAGGCAAAGCTTCTGCCGCCGCTGCTGGAGGCGATGTCGGATGTGATCGACGGCGTGGGTTCCGCCAGATATGACCTCAAAAGAGCGCTCGATGACATCAAGAAGGCCGGCAGGCAGACGGACGATCATATCATGCGGCTCAACGAACTTGCCGTTTCGATCGCCATGGGAAGACCGGCAAATGATGAACAATTCGTTGAGCGGGCAAAGGAGCATCTGCGCTCGCGTCCCCAAACGGAGCAAGTGAGCTTTCTGACGCTTGTCGATGTCAAATCGACGAGCAGCGCCTCACCTCTCATTCAAAAAGCGTTACGCAGTCTGGCCGATGAAACGGTGCTTGATCTGATCGCTGAATTCTATACCGACTTTGGTCAACACGAGGACCCAGATGCCCTCGTCAGCAAAATCGACACCCTCAGCGATGACTCACTCCTCGTTATCGCCGATTTCTTCGATAGGAACCCATGGGTCGCAAGTTCCTTTAAGGAGGCTGCGGCCGGCAAAGTTGAAGGACCCTTGCTTTCTTCGTTGATCGCCGGATTCGATGATCTGGCGCATGTGAATTTTGAACGGGAGAAGCCAACGTCCCTGTCGCCGCAACAAGAACAGGACAGGAAGATCTATCTGAGAAAGGTTGAAGAGACCGGCGATGCCTGGAAAGCTCTCTGCAGCTTTATCGGCGATGATATCGCAGGCTCGCCGCACGGCGGGGGCGATGAATGACCGACCTCACCGGAGCCGTCGCTCGTTATTTCAGCAAAATCACCCCGAGCGCCGTTCTGCGGGAGCATTGGCCGCGCGCACGTGCGCGTTTCGAAAGCGGGATCGTGAGGCTTTCCCTGCGCGTGAAGCTTGGCAGTGTCAAAATTCCGACCGGAGTGACCCCCCAGGCATGTTTTATCCAATCCCTGTCCCGCAGCAAGACGACATCGCGGCAGATCATGATGGATCTGGCCGACTTCGTTCACGAGAGCAAGGGCTCAGTCATCATGAGCACCGAGCTCGGCGCTCTGGATAGGCTGCAGCTCTATCGCCTGTACAAAAAGCTCAAGGGCAAAGGGGAAATGAAGGCCGCCCTGAACGATCTGATCCAGGAAATGGAGCGGCCGCAACTCAATGACAGGGAGGTCGGTCTCCTGAAAGATCTCAAGTCGATGCGCAATGTTTTGGTCAATATGGAAAGCGATGTCGAGGAACTGCTCAGAGCTCGAGGCATCAAGGTCAGCTTCGATAATGCGCCAGTGAACGAAGGAGAGGCGGGCTGCTTCGTCGATGCCTTGGAGGATGCCTGGGATTCGGTCAAGCGGAAAACCGATCTACCGCCCGACGGATTCGTCAAGCTGGCGCTCACCAACCCGCCGCCCGAAGGCGCAAGCTGGGCCGATAGCAATTTCAATCTCAGACATTTGACCTCGATGCTTTCCGACGATGGTCGTGTTGACCGGTCAATTCTCCGAAGGACCCTCGTATGGGCGCTTCGCCAGGCAGGGAAGGCGCACCCCGAGGCGACGGCGCGCGAGATCGCATCGCTCCTGTCGCGCAAGCAAAAGCGGATCCACCTGCACGGCCTGTTCTACGGATTGCGCGATGCGATTTACCAGCAGCTCGAGGGTCAAAGAGGTGCTGCAGCGGAACTTCTGAAGGCAGTCGCCGCCATCAAGGAATCAGAGGGGCGTTGGGAGGAGCTGCGCGTGCCGAAACTCGCCGAGGCATCGGAGTCCCCGCTCAGCGTCTGGGCAGCCGTTCATGAGCTCGCCTCCTATGCGCATTCTTCCGATAATTTCGAAGCGACCGTGCAAAAAGTGCTCGAGGCGCAGAAGCTGACGTTCCACGGCGAGACGGCAAGCGCCTTTCTGAAGCACGCACGTGACTATGCATTCCAGGACAAGGCCGCCCACGTCCGCAGCATCATAAGCGACTTCTACCAAGCGGAGCATCGAGGGGGGACGGATGACCGAGTTAATCAAAACGCTGGCTAGCCGCCTGGTCAATACGATCTCGCATATCAACATCCGGAACCCGTGGCCGCGCGCCCGGGCCAAGTTCAAGGCCGAGATCACGAAACTGCCGCTGCTCTTTGCGCATGGCAAGGGAGTCGGGTCGTCGACGCGGTCACCGAAATCATGCACCGTTTTACCGCCATCAGTGCAGACCGGTCGTCAGAAGGAGCTATATCAATCCTATCTCAGCAAGTTGTCTCAGCCAAAGCTCGACGTCATCGCGACATTCGTCGAACTCACCGAACTGGCCGACAGGCAAACGCATAAGAAAGCGAACACTCACAATCTCGCAAAGGTACAAGCGAAGATCACCGATGGTCAACTCCGTCAACTGGCGAAAAACTTCAAAACGTTCGCCGCTACTCGTCAATCCATCCAAGCCGTAATCGATCAGATCCGCGTACAAGGTACAACGAGCAACTCAGAGAAGCAGTTTTTGACTTTACTGAAGACGGTCCTCGACAACATCGACGCTACTGGCGACACACTTCGAGAACTAAGCGCTAAAATTGGCGTCGAGGCCGATCTCACGATTGATCATCATCATGATGCGACGAAGCAGGCTGCCATGCAGCGTGCCCTTGGGTCGGCGTGGCAGGAGGTCAAGAAGGGAGCCGGAGCGAGGGCTGCCGATCTCGTCCGGAACGCTCTGGAGCGGCCTCCGCAGCCGGTTTCGATCTCTCGCCAGGACCGGATCAAGACCTGGGATGCTCTTGCGGACATATGGCGCACGTTTGAAAAAAGGGGGACATTCGATATCGCGACTGTCACTGGCCTCCTGGAATCCGCACTTAAAAGGCACGGTGTTCAAGGTGGGAATGCGAGACGAGAATTAGCCAATCTGCTCGTTTCCACGATCGCCAACCTGACAAGTTCAGATGAGCAACGTGAGCTGCTGCTGCTGCTTTTTCGCGCTATGTTCGATCAATTCAAAAGGACTCCAATGATATTGCTGAGCGACGCCATGAATTCGATAATGGCGAGAGCGCCAAAGCAGCTGACCGTTACCGAGAACTCGGAAGACGAAGATTTATTTGAGTATGTTCCCGACGACCTCGCGGAAGATAAATTGGTCCCAGGCGCGACCGAGCCGAAGGGCACTTCGCCCCTTCGGCAGCTTTGGGACATCACCGATCCCAAGCGACTGCGGTACGCGATTCATGATCTTGCAAAGGAGCTCAGACTTCGATACCCGGAACTCTCAGGGTACCCTCACAAATGGATGCACCGCGTAAGGCAAGACTTGCAGCACCGGGGCGTCACACCTGATCGTGCGCAGGCCCTTTTGACCTTGATCGATAGCCAGGCGTTCAAGGAAAAGCTGGAAGGTCATAGCGGACTTCTGGTCTCTGCGCTTCGCGGGCTTGTCGCCGAGGAGGATTTCGCATCCAAGCGGCCGATGAAATCTCAGAGCATCCGAAATGACGCTGATGTTTATGAGCAGATAATAAAGCCTTCTTTGAATTGGTTCATTGAGGAGATTGACAAGAATCCCGCTTTCGAACCGGACGACGACGTCTCCAAGCTTCTCGAATTGTTGCCTTTCGAAGCGAATTTGCAAATCTGTTCCTTCTTTCAACGCCATCGATGGTTGGAGGAATGTTTGAACATTCCGGAAAATGTGGGATCGCCGGCTACGCGAGAAAGGATGAGGATTGGTCTGCTCTTTAAGGAGTTTGCTCGACCCCTCGAGGAGATCTCTGGAAGTCTGGCCGCATACTCAAGAGAGATGATAGGATTCGATCCGGACGTAAATCTGCTCAACGGAGATGAACAGGTCCAACGCCTTTCGGCTATTCTCGACGAGGGGCTGAGACCATTCGAAGCGCTGGATGTCTACTTCCAACGGTACGGCAGAGATACGGAGTCTCTCGTCGAACAACTGGCCCAGATCCCTGGCCAGACCGGTCCCGCTCGCCCGCGCCTGGATTCTGCTTGGCAGGAGCAAGGCGATATAATGGACGACCTGCTGGAGAACCTCGCTACCCCTCGTAAAATTTGACCGCAAGACGCGGAGTGTCCATATCCTAGCCTTGTCCTATTTGTTGGCCCATGACCAACAGGGAAACCATCGTCATGGACACTACAATCACCCAAAAGGCCGGGGTTCCGGCCGTGAACGACGACCAGCGCTGGGACGCCGTCAGGCGGCGCGACAAGGCGGCCGACGGCCGTTTCGTCCTTGCCGTCAAGACCACCCGGATCTATTGCCGGCCGTCCTGCCCGGCGCGGCAGGCCAAGCGCGAGAATATGCTGTTCTATCCCGACGGCGCCGCGGCGGCGCAGGCGGGTTTCCGGCCCTGCAAGCGCTGCCGGCCGGATGCCGAGAGCCTGGCCGAGCGCCAGTCCAAGGTGGTCGCCGAGGCCTGCCGCGCGATCGAGCGGGCGGTCGAGGACGGCGACCCCGTGCCGCAATTCACCGCCTTGGCGGAGGCGGCGGGACTGTCGGCGTTCCATTTCCACCGGCTGTTCAAGGAGACGACCGGGGTGACGCCCAAGGCCTTTGCCGCGGCGCATCGCGCCGGGCTCGCCCGCGAGGGTCTCGAAAGCGGCGAAAGCATCACGGCGGCGATCTATGGCGCCGGCTACTCCTCCTCGAGCCGGTTCTACGAGGGCTCGACCGCGCGGCTCGGCATGCGGCCGTCCGAGTACCGGGCGGGTGGGCGCGGTGCGGAGATCCGCTTTGCCGTCGGCAGCTGCTCGCTCGGCGCCTTCCTGGTGGCGGCGACCGACAAGGGCGTGTGCGCGATCATGCTCGGCGATGCGCCGGAGCCGCTGGTCGCAGCACTCGAGGATCGCTTCCCAAAGGCGCGGCTGGTTGGCGGCGATGCCGATTTCGAAGCGCTGGTGGGGCGTGTGGTGGGGCTGATCGAGGCGCCAGGCAAGGGCAGCGATCTTCCTCTCGACCTCAAGGGCACCGCCTTCCAGCAGCGCGTCTGGCGGGCCCTCACCGCCATCCCGCCCGGCAGCACGGTCAGTTATGCCGAGATCGCCAGGCGGATCGGCGCCCCGAAGGCGGTGCGCGCGGTGGCGCAGGCC
>JBIOYR010000131.1:0-7423 GCA_044870245.1 Aestuariivirgaceae bacterium
ATGCGAGCCCTTGCCGTAATAGACGGCTGGCACATAGTGGTTCTGGTTGATCACCTGCATCGACATGAACCGCTTTCCGGCATCCGGCAGCGTGATCGTGACCGGACCCGCATCAAGGTCGAACACGCCCGAGGAATAGAGCGTGTCGCGGTTGAGCCGGATGACGCTCTGCTTGTCGATCGAGGCGGGTTCGCGACGATGACTGAGCTTGCCGAGCCCGCCTTCCTTGGCGGCGTTGCCGATATAGAGGTCGGATTCGGCGCGGATGAAATTGTCGACGGTGACCGGAACGGTATCCGCTGCTCGGCCGGGAGCAGAGAGCGGTATGCTGAGAGCGGCAATGAGACCCAAGCCATGCAACGCGATTTTCATGTTGCCTCTCCAAGTCGTCATGGGGCCGGGCTATTGTCTCACTGACGCGTGGTGCGGTCCAATAGCGGATTCCATCGAGGCTTGTCATGAAATGTGTGGTCATTGGAGGTGGCGTCATCGGTGCCAGCATCGCCTGGCACCTGGCGAAGGGCGGGGCAGGGCAGGTTCTTCTGCTGGAACGAGAGCAATTGGGTTCGGGCACGACCTGGCATTCGGCGGGAAACCTCACCTGGAAGCCGCTGCCGGATCACGATGCACCGGTTCTCTACGCATTCGACACCTTGGCCGAGCTCGAACGCGTGACCGATCACACCACCGGTTGGGTGCGCACAGGGCGAATGTTCATTGCCCGATCGCCCGAGACCAAGACGGCCTTCGCGCGTTTCGATGCCGCAGCGCAAGAGCGCGGTATCGAAGCCCGTTGGCTCGATCCGGCAGAAGCACGCCGACTCAATCCTTTGCTCGACCCCCAAGGCGTCGACGGCATTTGGTTCCACCCTCTCTCCGGCCGTACCAATCCCGCCGACGTAACCGCCGCCTATGCATCCGCCGCACGCAAGGCCGGTGCGGAAATTCGAGAAGGCGTGACGGTCGAGGGCTTCGAATGTCGCGGTGACCGCATTACGGGCGTTCACTCCAGCATTGGCCGGATAGCTGCAGACGAGGTCGTCGTGGCCGCCGGCCTGTGGTCTCGCGACCTGCTCGCCTCAGCGGGCATTGCGCTCGCACAATGGCCTTGCCAGCACTTCTACATCATTGCGGAATTCCCTCGGCGTCTGCCGCGCGAGATGCCGTCCTTCATCGCGCCGGATCGCCTCCTCTACGGGCGTGAGGAGGTTGGCGGACTTCTGGTGGGATGCTTCGACGAGGATGCGAAGCCCATCGAGCCCAACAGCCTTCCGGAGCCCTTCTCATTCTCGCTTCTACCACCCGACTGGGACAAGATCGCACCGTATTTCGGGCATGCCGCAGAGCTGTTTCCGGCACTCCTCGATGCGCCGGTGCGCAGCTTCATCAACGGTCCGGAGACCTTCACTCCGGACGGGCTGCCGCTGATCGGGCGGATCGGCGCGGTGAGCGGTCTTTCGGTTGCCACTGCCATGAATTCCGCTGGTGTTACCTGGTCGGCCATGACCGGAGCCATCATTGCCGACATGCTGACCAACAAGCCGGGGAGCTTCGATCAGCGTCGATACGATCCCGATCGGTTCGGAGCGCAGGCGAGCGATCCGGCATATCTGAGATGCGCGGTTTCACAGATCGTGAGCAAAGGCTATCGCATGGCCAATCAGTCGGTCAGCAGCCAGTGATTTGTGCCCCCTACTGCCTGCCGGGATCAGTGCTTGAAAGCTCCCGGCCACTCTCGAGCCCGATCGCCTTGAGCGTCTCCGGGTCCCGTTCCCCTTGGGCGACCGCTCTGAGGATCGCTCGAGCCACTCGAACCTGAAACGCGGCCCTCGCCTTGCCGTCCAATGGCTGACGAGCCTCCGCGGCCTTGAGACATTCATTGAACGCGCCATACACGATCTTGAGTGTTTCGGGCGTAAGAAGCGTATCGATCTTTGGTGCCATGACGTCCTCCCTGATGAAGGGGACGGGAGCGAAATTGGTGTCTTTCGGCCGCCGGACGGCCGATGGCAGTCAAGGATGGACCCAATTCGACGGGACGTCTAGTTCGCCGACCGCGAGAGCCGATCGACCAGTTTCGCGTGCAGGGTCAAATGAAGTGCGAGCACCTCCTCGCATTGGCGCAGCATCAATCTCGCCCATTCGGCATCACGGCCATCTTCCTCGAGCCGGGATACCGTCCCGCGATAAGAGGCAATCTGGCGCTGAGTCCGCGCAACTCGGTCCTCAATCTGAGCGAGTTCCCGCAGGATTGTCTCGCGGTCCATATTTGGGAACTGGCCAGTCAGTCCCTGGTTCCCTTTCGTTTCGCTCGCATGTTCGGGAGCTTCATGTAGCATCGGCGTGTGATGTTTTGATGTGCATGACATCGACATCGGAAGAAATTCACTTGACGAGGAAGGGAAAACCGAAATGTACCGTGTCCTGTTGGCGAGCGTGTTCCTCAGCCTGACAACTGTCGCTCCGACGCAAGCCAGCGAAACAAAGGTAGCGCCGCTCCTCTCTCGCGATCTGACGGGGATCGACGGCAAGGAAGCGACGATGCTGACGGTGGAATATGCTCCCGGAGGGACGGACTCGATCCATCGGCACAACGCGAATGTGTTCGTCTTCGTCCTGGAAGGCTCGATCGTCATGCAGGTCAAGGGAGGCGCGCCAGTCACCCTCCATCCCGGTCAAACCTTCTATGAAGGGCCAGGCGACGTGCACGTCGTTGGTCGCAATGCCAGCACGACGGCGCCGGCGAAGTTCGTCGTCTTCATGGTCAAGGACAAGGGCGCCCCGATCCTGATTCCCGTTCCCTGAATCGGAGGGTAGGCAGGAAGGCCCCGGTCCGATTGTCGGTCTGTATCAAGGGCCCGAGAAGCTGTATTATCGGTTCGATTTGAGCGTGCTCCCTTGGACGGAGGTGGGCATGGAACAGCGACTTTCGGCCATTCTGGCGACCGATATCGTTGGCAAATTTGTTCGGCAGGTCCTGCGCAACACAGCTCTTGGCGAGTGGAAGTACAGGGTCTCCGAAGGGAACAGGAACGAGCTTCGCGAGGAGTTCCTTCGGAAGACAATTCCCGCGAACGGTGTTGGTGCTGAGCTGGGTGTTTTCAAAGGCACGTTCACGCGCTCGCTGCTGGAAGCCACGCGAGCCAGGAAGCTCTACATTGTCGACCCCTGGCATAGGCTGGGAGCGCGATGGGAATGGGCGAGCGGCGACCGGTCCACCATCAACGCGCTTCGCCGAATTCTCGACGAACATCGAGACGACCTTGTTGCGGGCCGGCTGGAGCTCGTTATCGACACCGACCTTGCATTCCTGAAGCGGCTCGATGACGGCGCCCTGGATTGGGCCTATGTGGACACCACGCATCAATACGAACAGACGAAATCCGAACTCGATCTGCTGCAGCGAAAGGTCAAACCCGGTGGCGTGATCGCCGGAGATGATTGGCAACCGGACCCCTCCCACCGGCATCACGGCGTATGCCGCGCAGTGCGAGAGTTCGTTGCCGTGCAGCCATTCGAGCTCCTCTATGCCAGCGAGAACGATCTTCAGTGGGCGATCCGGTCGACCACGAGGCTTACGTGATGGCCAAGAACGACGACGTCTATGCAGTAGGTCAGTTGGGCAGGCGCGACAGCCGCTCTCCGGCGTCAAAAGCAAGCGCGGCAGGATGTCGGATGGTCGCTTCTCTCGCTTCCGCGATGGATCGCGCTCCGATCTGGCCGAGCGAAGCACGCAATTCGTCGACGTAAAGGTTGATGAGGTAGTCCGGGCCGTCATCACCGAGCGCGGCCACCGCCCACAGGAATGCTTTTCCCGCAAAAGCAGCATTGGCGCCAAGCGCGAGCGCACGCATGACGTCTTGCCCACCGCGCACGCCGCTGTCGAACAGCACGGTCGTCGGACTTCCGACAGCCGAGACGATCGCTGGAAGAACATCGATCGACGGCACCAGTGCTTCGATCTGGCGCCCGCCATGGTTCGAAACCCATATGCCGTCGATCCCGAGCGCTGCCGCCTTCCGGGCATCCTCGGGGTGCAGAATTCCCTTGACCGCCATCGGACCCTTCCAGGCGTCGCGATAGCGCTTGATTTCCTCCCAGGTAAAGGCGCCACCCACACGCGCCCGGGCAAAAGCGATGATCTCGTTTGCGGTTGCTCCCGCCGGCGCATAGTCGCCGATCGTGGCAAAGCGCGGGTAGCCATGACGCATCAGCGCGAGCAACCATCTCGGCCGCACCAGCATTTCGTAGATCATTCGCATGTTGGGACGAAATTCGTTCGCGAGCCCCGCATAGGTTTCGCGAGATCGAGTCGTGCGAACCGGCACGTCAATCGTCAGAACGAGCACTTTGGCATCGACCGCTTGCGCCCGCCGTACAAGATCGAAACCGATCTTGTGGTCATCATGCGCGAATCGATAAAGTTGAAACCAGAAAACATCCGGCGCAGCCGCGGCGGCCTGCTCGATGGTGGCTCCTCCGGCTGCGCTCAAGGTATATGGAACGCGTGCGCGTTGGGCCGCCTTCGCCATCAGCAGATCGGCGCCTGGCCAGACCAGTGACGCTCCGCCTATCGGCGCGACGCCGATCGGCGCTGCATAGCGATGTCCAAACAGTTCGATATCGACCGGTGGAAGCGTCGGCATGACTCCGTAGCGAGGCACGATCTGGACCGCATCGAGCGCTGCCCAGTTGTGCACGATGCCGACATCGTTCCCGGCGCCGGTGTCACCAAATTCGAACGCAAAGAACGGCACATTTCCCGGTGCACGCCGCCGCAGCCAGGCCGTCGTCGGAAATTGCCTGCGATATTTCGCAAGGCCTCGAATCTCTCCAGCCGGCGGTGCTGCTTCTCTTTCCGTGATGTCGTGCATCGCAAGATCTGCTTCGTAGGCATCGAGTATTGTCCAGACTAGAGCAGAGGCTGAGCAGATTGCCAACCGCTGCAGGGTTCTATTGTTTCCGAAATCCCGTTGCCCGACAACTTTCCTAGGCCGGCCAACCACTCCCTGATATTGCCAATTCCGCACTGCCGGCAGTCATCGACGCACGCCGGCGATCTGTTCTTGAGGCGGAGCATGCCGCCTCAGCACTGGTCAATGTCGTCTTCCAATGATGTAGAGTGCCAGTTCGCGAAGAAGGTCGGCTGGCATACCGAGTCCGTCCAGCGCAAGCATTGCAGCCTCGACAAGGCCGTTCGCACGCTCGCGAGCGCTTGATGCACCCAATTGCGAGACCAATGTCGCCTTGCCCTGCCGGGCATCGGCGAGCACCGCCTTTCCGGTTTCCGATTCGGTGCCCTCGACGTCGAGAAGATCGTCGACGATCTGAAAGGCGACACCGATGTGATTTGCATAGCGCCTGAGCGCCTGGCGGGCGATCGGACTGGCCCAGCCGAGCACCGCACCGGCTTCGCAGGCAAACGAAAGCAGCGCACCCGTCTTCAACCATTCCAGCCGCTCGATATCGGCGCAGGAAAGTCGCTGGCGCTCGGCCAGGAGATCGAGCATCTGGCCGCGCGCCATGCCGGCATGTCCCGCCGCAAGCCCAAGCAACCGGATCAGCTCACAGCGCACCGCCGGATCGGGGTGAGTTCTCTGCTCGGCGAGAGTGGCAATGGAGAGCATGAGCAGTGCATCGCCAGCAAGAATAGCCGTCGCCTGGCCGTAGCAGCGGTGCAATGCGGGTTTCCCCCGGCGTAGAATCGCATTGTCCATGGCAGGAAGATCGTCATGGACAAGCGAGAAGCAATGCAGCATCTCCACGGCCGCCGCAACGCGAAGCGCAGAGCTCTCCGGTGCGCCGAAAATTCTGGCAGTGGTGATCACCAGAAATGGCCGGATCCGCTTGCCGCCTCCCAGACATGCATAGCGCATGGCGGAGAACAGCTGGGATTCCTGGCTTCCATCCTCGCGCGGCAAAAGCGAGTCGAGCTCGCACTCGACGGCTTCCGAGACGTCCTTCATCGTCCTTAGAAGATTCGGCTGCGCTTCGTTGCTCTGCGCGCTCGAATGGACGGACGGCGCCTCCTTCCGATCGAAGGTCTGCGATGCCGCCAGATCGTGTGTTCTCATGATGGACCCCCCGGACCGATGGGAATGCTATGCACTTAACGATGATGCATATCCTCATGCACTGCACTTGGCTCGATATTCGAAGGGCTCACGCGCTACTTCGCCATTTGGCGTCCAGTGACGACACCCACAGCGTTGTAACGGGGCGTGACTGTCGACCAATCATGATTGGCACGCATCCAGATCCGCATGCCTTCGCAGTAGCGTGCCAGATGCTGGTCAATCGAGCCGCCAAATGTCGGCAGAAGGGTTTCCAGCACGCAATAATGGCGGACTTGCGCATCATGCAGATCGACGGTGCGACGACAAGCTTCCTGGGGTGTCAACGCCTCTTCGTGCTGGAGTACAAGGACGATATTATGGATGTCGCCGTTCGAAGACTCCTTCTGCAGCGAAAAAATGTCGTTCGCGAGAGATACGACCATGTTCGCTGTCCTTGCGAGCTCGGTAACCATCGGGTGCTCGACGACAGTGTCGGGTAGCAGGAAATCACCAGTGAGCTCGATGAAGTCCCAGAAGAGGTACATGCCCGAGGTGTGGCTGCGCATCGACTGATAGACCGCGCGACTTGGCATCTGCCCGACATTGCGATTGCTGGCTTCCCAGACACATCCATCGATGTAGTTCGCCACGTGTCGCGTGAAACGCTTGCGCCACTGCGGAGTGCTGGCCCGGACAATACGGCTCCAAATGTCGTGCAGAGCCTCCTCGAAAGCTTCGGCTCTGCTGAAGCGAACGTCTCGCGGGGCGCAAGGAACGCCGATGACGGCGTAGATCTGACTCAGGAACGCGCGGATTTCTCTGGGTGGAGTGCCATCCAGGGAGAGATTTTCGCAAGCATCGTCGGAAAGAAGCCAATTGATGAAATCGCTGATGATCGCAAGACGATCGAATGGTGCGGTGGGGTAGCACCCGGCAGCGAGCATGACGTGGCTTCTGGCTTTGGCGGCAGCGCCTTGTTCGTCCGGAAGAAGTCCGCGGCTGCTCGCCCATTCGAGCGTGCGCACGATCATTTCTTCGACAGCCGGATGAACGGGCACGGAAGGAAAAGGACAATGAAGTGGCGGTATTGCAAGCACTGCAGCTGCCGATTCCAGGACCTCGCCGACAGGCCGCTGCAATACCGGTGCTGGAAACACCGTACCGAGCATGATTTCCCCCGAAGCTGGTGAATTGTTAAGTGGAATGATTATCAAAGTCAATGATAGCTTGTAAGTCAGATATCGAATAATCGCGTTGGTTGTGCCGCCGCTCAGCCGCGAGCAGCGGCCTCGACCTTGCCTGACAACGTCGAAGATCGGCCATGGCGTCACCGCCATGGCCGTAAATGCCTTGCTCCTCAGGAGTGG
>JBIOYR010000132.1:0-5957 GCA_044870245.1 Aestuariivirgaceae bacterium
CTATCTCGCGGCGATCTCCTCGCTGACCTATGCCGTCACCTATGCCGCCCATGATCTTGCAGCGCTCGGCCCGCTCGTCGTCGGCAATGTGATCTCCGCCATCTGCACCGCCTCGGTTCCCCTGCTCCACCGCTACGGCTTGAGCGCTGCCGCGCTGTGGCTGACCGCGGTGCTGTTCTCGACCATGCTCTATTTCATCGCCTTTCTCGGCCGCGATTCCGGCATCCAGCTCAACTATATCGGCGCCGCCGCGGTGACCCTCGCCGTGCTCGGGGTCGAGCGCCTGCCGCTGGCCATCGCCATCGCCGTGCTGGCGCTGATCTGCCATCTCGCCGGCTGGTTCCTGTTCCCGCCCGACAACGCGATCGTCATGGAGGAGGACTGGTTCCTCGACCAGCTCTACGCCAACTCCGCCATATCGATCATGGCGATCATCTTTCTCATCGTGTTCTACGGCTTCCGGCTTGCCCATCTCGCCGAAGAGCGGATGGACGCGCTGCTGCACAAGATGATGCCGGGCGAGATCGTGCAGCGGCTGAAGGAGAAGCCCGAGGAGACCATCGCCGACAGCTATGACGAGGCGACCATTCTCTTTGCCGATCTCAAGGGCTTCACCCCGCTCTCCTCGGTGCTTGGTCCCGCCCGCATCGTCAGGCTGCTCGATGAGCTCTTCACCGCCTTCGACAAGGAGGCGGTCGCCCTCGGCATGATCCAGATCAAGACCATCGGCGATGCCTATATGGCGGTGGCCGGCTTGCCCGTGCCGCGACCGGACCATGCCGAGACGGCGGTCCGCTTCGCCTGCGCGCTGCTCAGGACAGCGAAGCGGGTCGGCCGCCGCCACGGCCTCGACCTCAGCATGCGGGTCGGCATCGCCTCAGGGCCGGTGATGGCCGGCGTGATCGGCCAGGCCAAGGTGACCTATGATGTCTGGGGCGACACCGTCAATCTCGCCGCGAGGCTCGAATCCTATGGCGAGCCGGGCCGCATCCATGTCAGCGCCAGGACCCGCGCCGCGCTCGAAGGGGCGCATGTCTTCACCCCGCCGATCATCGTCGACCTCAAGGGCATCGGCGAGGTCGAATGCTCGTTCCTCGAGTTCGAGGCTTGAGAGGCGCGTGCTGTCGCCAAGGGTCAGGACTCAATATGGAAGTGCTTGACTTCGAGGCTCCGCCTCTATGACTCCCCTCTCCCCGCGTCAGCGTGGGAGAGGGTGGCGCGAAGCGCCGGGTGAGGGGCTCTCTTGCAATAATCGTGAAATGCTCTGTTCACGTGGCGCGCCTCTCCTTACTCCCTTCTCCCCACGGAGTGGGGAGAAGGTGCCCCGGAGGGGCGGATGAGGGGCATTTTTGCCGGGGAAATGCACGATGGTCGACGATGAGACTCTGCGCCGTCGCGTCAAACAGCTGCGCTGACGGCAAACGGGTGCCGAGGCTCTCTTATGGAGCGTGCTGCGCGATCGGCGGCTCGATGGTTTCAAATTCCGCCGCCAGGTCCTTATCGCCAACTATATTGTCGATTTTCTGTGCCGCCGCGCCAAGCTCATCCTCGAGGTCGACGGGGCGACGCATTCAAGCCCTGAGGAGTTGGCTTATGACAGACAGCGTGAGCTCGTCCTGTCGCGGCTCGGTTTCCGCATCCTGCGGGTGGGCAATCTCGATGTTTACCAGAACATGCCCGATGTCTTGTCGACAGTGTTGGCGGCTTTGGAGCAACAGCTGAGGGCGGAAGACCCCTCATCCGCCCCTCCGGGCACCTTCTCCCCGTAAGGACGGGGAGAAGGGAGTAATGGGACGGCGCGCATGCGTGCAAGCTAAAGGGTCCGGACACTATCGTAACCTGGTGGGTCGAAAGGTGGTCCGGACCCTACTCACTATTCGCTACTCACGCCCTACGCGTCCTTCCGCGACAGCCAGCTCAGCATCAGGGGCACCCACCAGGGATTGCCGCTATAGAGCGGATGGGTCGGGAACGGTCGGTCGGCGAACACCGAAGGCGGATCGTTGCGCCGAAGAATGCGATGCGCCGCCTTGATGCCGAACCAGGTGCCCATCGGCACCCCGGCGAAGCAATAGCCGAGCGCGTAGTGGATTCCCTGATGGCTGCCGAGATGAGGGTACATGTCGAATGTCCCGGCGCAGCGCCCGGTCCACACATTGTCGATGCGCGCGTCCGCCAGCGCCGGAAAGATCCTGGTGAGCCGCGCCTTGAGCCGCCCGGCCATCGTCGGCAGAGCGGCCCGCGCTCCGGTCAGCCCGCCGAACAGGATGCGGCGCGGATCGTCCGGCGCCCGTCGCACGAAGTCGACATTGAAGTTCCAGTCGACGAAGGTCCGGCCACCGGGGAGGAGCTTCGCCGCCTGCTCGTCCGGCAGCGGCTCGGTCGCGATCATATAGCCGTCGAACGGAATCACCCGGCGGTCGAGCCAGGGCATCACCCCGCCGGTATAGCCATTGGTGGCGATCAGGACGTCGCGCGCCAGCACCGTGCCGTGCTTCGTCGCGACCTCGAAGCGGCCGCTGTCGCCGGCGACCGCGGTGACCGGCGTCTGCCCGCGTATGTCCGCACCGGCGCTCTTCGCCCGCTCCAGCAGGCCTTGATGATAGAGCCCGGGATGAAGTCCACCAAGGTCGGGAATGATCGCGCCCCCGCAATAGCGCGCGGTGTCGATCTCGGCGCCCTGCCCGTCGCGGCCGAGCATCGCGAACTCCTCGCCGAGATGCGTCTTGCGCAGCTCGAGCTCGCGCGCCATTCCCTCATATTGCGCCGGCGTCACCGCCGTCATGAAGCGGCCCTGACGCCTGAGCCGGCAGTCGATCCCTTCCGCCTCGACGGTCTCGAACACGCAGTCGAAGGCCTGCCGCATCTCGCGATAGACCGTGATCGCCCGTTCCAGCCCCTCGCTCTCCATGATGTCGGCGAAGCTGTGCTTGAGGGTGCGACCGACATAGCCGGCATTGCGCGTGCTGGCACCGACCCCGGGCTCGCCGCGATCGAGCACCAGCACGTGACGGCCGGCTCGCGCCAGATGGAGCGCCGCCACCGTCCCGGTGAAGCCCGAGCCGACGATCACCACATCGGCGCCCTTGGGCAATGGCCGCTCCGGCTCCGCCTGGCGTGGCGCTGCCCGCCACCAATAAGGGTCCTGGCTTGCCGCCGCTCCGTTCGACTCGACGCTCATCGCGAGGTCTCGCGGTCGTGCTTCAGCCAGCGGAACAGCTCCGCCATCCGCGCCTTGAGCAGCGCGTCGCCGTCCCGCTTCGTCCAGTCATGCACTCCGCGCTTGTTGGGGAGTCCGTTGGCGCCCTCCGCCACCAGCCTGGCAACCGCCTCCGCCGGCTCGCGGGCGCGGTCGAGATCGGGGATCAGCGACCGGCCGAAATGATACATGGTCGCAAGCCCGGCGACATCCGCCGACTCGAGCGGCCCGGTGATCGCCACCCGCCGGCCGAAGCTGTTGCGCACCACCGCATCGATCGCCTCGGCCGATGCCGCCCCCGAGGCCCACAGCGCCCACGCCTCCCTGAGCATGGCGAATTGCAGCCGGTTGCCGATGAACCCGGCGATCTCGCGATTGATGATCACCGGCTCCTTGCCGGCCTCGCGAATGGCCTCGGCAGTGAACGCCACCACCTCGGGCGACGTTTTCGGACCGCCGCAGATCTCGACCAGCGGGATGAGCTGCGGCGGGTACCAGAAATGCGCCGCGACCACCCGCTCCGGCGTGGTCACCCGCTCGATCAGCGCGCTCGCCGGCTGGCCGCTCGACGATGCCAGCACCGCCGGTGGCGGGCAGATCCTGTCGAGCCTGGCGAAGAGGTCGCGCTTGAGCACCAGGTCCTCGGTGACCGCCTCGATGACGAGCTCCGCTGCCGCCGCATCCTCGAGCCGCGTGGTCGGCGAGATCCGCCCGAGAACCTTGGCGACCGCGCCAGCCGCCAGCAGCTCATGCGCCACGAAATCCTCGAGGCTGCCGCGGATCCGGCCAAGCGCCCGCTCCAGGCTGTCCTGCGCCCGTCCCACCAGCATCACCTTCTTGCCGGCCATCGCGAAAATCTGGGCAACGCCATGCCCGATGATGCCATTGCCGATCACCGCCAGCGTCTCGAAGCGCGACGGGACCTTCGATTCAGCCATCGACCAACGTCTCCACCTGAGGGGATGCAGGCGTCTCCACCCGGGTTTAAGCTTGTAGACAGTAGCCCGCCCGAGGGCGCCAAGGGAATTGCCGAAATGAGCGCTGCCGAAACGGCGATCCGCCGGGCCATCGTCGAATGTTACCGCGAGCTCGCGCAGCGTGGCCTGAATGTCGGGGCTGCCGGCAATGTCAGCGTGCGCTTCGGCGAAGGAATGCTGATCACCCCGACCGGCGTGCCGCCGGAGGAGGTGGAGGAAGCAGAGCTGGTGGCGGCCGGGCTCGATGGCAGCCATGCCGGCCCTGTCCGGCCCTCCAGCGAATGGGCGATGCACGCCGCCGTCTACCGACGCCTGCCCGCGGCCGGCGCGGTCATTCACGGCCATCCCGACGCCTGCGTCGCCCTGTCCTGCCTGCGCCGGCCGATCCCCGCCTTCCACTACATGGTCGGCGGCTTCGGCGGCGATGACGTGCCATGCACCCCGCATCTGACCTTCGGCACACCCGAGCTCGGCGAAGCCGCCGGCGATGCGCTTGTTCACCGCACGGCCTGCCTGCTCGGCAGTCACGGCATGCTGGCGCGCGGCGCCTCGCTCGGCGAGGCCTTCGAGACCACCCTGCAGCTCGAGGTGCTGGCGCGCCAATATCTTCTGGCACTGTCGGCCGGGACGCCGGTGCATCTCACCCCTGCAGAGATCGCCCTCCTCGGCGCCCGCTATCGCGACTACGGTCGCAACGCCACCGCGCTTGCCCGCCCCCGCCGCTGGAACGTCCCCTGACACGATGACAATGGAAGGTCACATGAATCGAGCCGACACCCATCTCGGCAATTGGCGCGAGCCGCCGCACAATCGCTGGGCGTTCAACCATGTCCGCGAGATCGTTCCGACCGCCAGGGTGGCGGGAGCGCGGCAACCGTCCCGACTGCCGCGCCGCACCGTCGATCTCGCGACCCTCGAGATCGCCGCGCCCGACGGTCGGACGCTGCCGTTCCAGGAGGTGATCCGCCTGACCTTCACTGACGCGCTCATGGTCGTCAGGCAGGGCACGGTGATCTATGAATGGTACGCCCATGCCGATGCCGCGCGCGAGCCGCATATTATTTTCTCGGTGAGCAAGTCGCTGACCGGCGTGCTCGCCGGCTGCCTGGTCGCCGACGGGCTCCTCGATGTCGAGGCGCCGGTCCGCACCTATGTTCCCGAGATCGAAGGCTCGGCCTATGGCGACGCGACGGTGCGCCACGTCCTCGACATGACGGTGAGCCTCGATTTCGAGGAGAACTATCTCGACCAGACCGGCGTCTTCGCCCGCTACCGCATGGCGACCGGCTGGAACCCCTCGCCCAAGCCGGCCGATCTCAAGAGCTTCCTGAGCGAGCTCGCCAAGCTGAGCCGGCCGCATGGCCAGCGCTTCGCCTATCAGTCGCCCAATTCGGATCTTCTCGGCTGGATCCTGGAGCGCGCGGCACGCCAGCCCTTCGCCAGCCTCCTTTCCGAGCGGATCTGGCGACCGCTCGGCGCCGGCGATGCCGAGATCACCGTCGACCGGCTCGGCGCGTCGCGGACCGCCGGCGGCATCTGCGCCACCATCGCCGATCTGGCGCTGTTCGGCGAGATGATGCGCAACCGCGGATTTGCGCGGACCCGCCCGATCGTTCCCGGCTCCTGGATCGACGACATTCGCACTGCCGGCAGTCGGCAGGCCTGGCTCGATGGCGAGATGGTCAACCTGCTTCCTGCCGGCCGGTACCGCAGCCAGTGGTACCAGACCGGCAATGATCACGGCGCCTTCTGCGCCGTGGGCATTCACGGCCAATGGATCT
>JBIOYR010000133.1:0-12830 GCA_044870245.1 Aestuariivirgaceae bacterium
ACAAGAACAAGGCCGATTTCAAGGCTGCCAACGGTTTCGACCTGGCGCCGCCAAAGACCTGGGACGAATATCTGAAACAGGTGGCGTTCTTCACCAAGGACGGCATGCATGGCGTGGTCAATCAGGGACTGCGTCCTGATCCGATCGCCATGGAATGGTCGAACTATCTCTTCGCCAATGGCGCCGAGTACCATGACGACAACTGGAAGCCGACGTTCGACAACGAGAAGGGGGCGGCGGCACTCGAGCAGTACGCCACCAATGTGAACAAGTACGGACCGGTCGGCTCGGCAAGCTTCTCATTCGACGAAGCCTTCAACGTCATGGCGCAGGGAAAGGCCTACAGCTACATCACCTATAATTTCTTCCGCGCTTCAATCGACGATCCTACGAAGTCCTCGGTCGTCGGCAAGGTCGAGATCATGCCGGTCCCGGGCCCGAATCCCGAAACTGGCGCGAGCCTCAACGGCGCCTGGGGTTGGGCCATCCCGAAATCGAGCCCCAATCCCGACGCGGCATGGACCTTCATCAAATGGGTCGAGTCGCATGAGACGGCGAAGAAGCGGGCGCTGCAGGGCGGCTCGCCGACGCGTAGCGATATTTTCGACGATCCGGAAGTCAATGCCAAATATCCTTATGCCCAAGCGTTGAAGAAGATGCTGCTGACCAGCCATAACTTCCCGGTCTTCACCTATACGCCGCAGCTCGTGGAGGTGCTTGGCCGCGAGCTCAGCCTGGGGGTGGCCGGCGAGAAGAAGCCAGCCGATGCGCTGGCCACCGTCGAAACCGAGTTCATCGAGCTTGCAAAGAAGGACGGCAAGCTGAAATAGCCGAAGTCTTCGAGCAAACGGACCGCCCGGCGATGGCGAGGACGGAGATCGATCGCGCCGATGCACGCTTCGGCTGGATGATGGCTGCTCCCGCCCTCGCCACCTTGTTTCTCGTCATCCTGTTTCCGGTGCTCTGGGCCTTGTTCACCTCGGTCCATGATTACACGCTGATCAACCCCCATTTCGACACCTATAGCGGCCTCGCCAATTTCCGCCGGGCAGTCACGGATCCTGAATTCCGCCACAGCCTCGGACTCACCGCCTTCTTCGTGGTGGCCGTGGTGGTGCTCGAATTCCTGCTCGGATTCCTCGTGGCCTTGATGCTCAATACGGTCGAGCGCATGAAGCCGATTTATTACGGCATCCTGCTCTGTCCGCTGCTGATGAATCCGGTCGTCGTCGGCTTGATCTGGCGCATGTTCCTCCACCCCTCTCTCGGCATCGTCAACTACCTGCTCGGTGTCGTCGGCATCGCGCCGGTCAATTGGCTCGGCAGCACCAAGGTGGCGCTATGGACCATCATCATGGTCGATATCTGGCACCAGGTGTCGTTCATGGTCGTTCTGCTGCTAGCGGGCCTTTCCGCCTTGCCGCGCGAGCCCTATGAGGCTGCCAGGGTCGACGGCGCCAACGCGCTGCAGTCCTTCTGGCACATCACCCTTCCGTTGATGTTGCCGATCATCGTGGTGACGCTGCTGATCCGCCTGATCTTCGCGGTGCGCACCTATGATCTCATCTACATCATGACCCGCGGAGGGCCCGGCGTCGCAACCGACCTCGTCAGCTATTTCATCTACCGCACCGCTTTCGTCAGCCTGAACATCGGCGAGGCATCGGCGATGGCGATCGTCCTGATGGGCATCGTTCTCCTGCTCACCGCCTTTCTCTACCGCTATATGCGCTCCCTCACCTGACCGGACATTCGACCCTCATGGCTGCAATCGCTCTCGATCAGGTCGACAAGATCTATCCCAACGGGGTTCAGGCGGTGCGCGATGTCTCGCTCGACATCCGTGACGGCGAGTTCATGATCCTGCTCGGGCCCTCGGGCTGCGGCAAGTCCACTACATTGCGGATGATCGCCGGGCTCGAAAGCGTCACGCGGGGCACCATCAGCATTGGCGGACACGTCGTGAACGATGTCGATCCGGCCGATCGCGACATCGCCATCGTGTTTCAGAACTACGCGCTCTATCCGCATATGACTGTCGCGCAGAACCTCGCCTTCGGCTTGAAGCTCCGCCGAGTGGGGCGCGGCGAGATCGAGCGTCGGATCGCCCGCATTGCCGAGACGCTCGGCATCGGCGAGCTTCTCGGCCGCAAGCCGCGCGAATTGTCGGGCGGGCAGCGCCAGCGCGTGGCGCTTGGCCGGGCGCTGGTGCGGGAACCCAAGGCCTTCCTCCTCGACGAGCCGCTCTCGAACCTCGATGCCAAGCTCAGGGCATCGATGCGCACCGAGCTCATCAAGCTGCACCGCCAGCTCGGCACCACCATCGTTCACGTCACCCATGACCAGGTCGAAGCCATGACCATGGGGCAGCGCATCTGCATCATGCGCGACGGCATCGTCGTCCAGACCGGCGCGCCGATGGCCGTCTACCGGGAGCCCGTCGACACCTTCGTGGCCGGCTTTCTCGCCAGCCCGCCGATGAACCTGCTCCACGGTCGGCTCGAGCCGGCTCCCGGCGGTGGCCTTGCCGCCACAGTCGCAGGCGTGAGCCTGTCATTGCCCGCGGCTCAGGCAAGCCTCGCCCATCGGCATGCCGGCGGCGAGGTGATCATCGGGCTCCGGCCGGAGGATTTCCACCTGTCACCGGAGCGCGGCCAGCCCGTCGATGCCCATGTGGTCGCAACGGAGGTGCTCGGGCCCGAGGTCATCCTGGTGGCCTCGCTCGGTCATCCGGGCAATCCGGAAATCATGATACGCTGTCCGCGCGGCTTCACCGCAGGACCCGATGAAAGACTGACCTTCCATTATGATCCACGCGAAATCCATCTTTTCGATGCCGCCACCAAGCGCGCCTTGGCGCGTCCGTCGCGTCGGAGCTGAGGAGCAGCAATGAGCATGCTGAGAGACACTTTCGGAACCGACAAGCCGGTCATCGGCATGATTCATCTGGGTGCCCTGCCCGGCTCACCTCTCCATGACAAGGCGAGCGGCATGGCCAAGGTGATCGACGAGGCAGCAGGCGACATCGAGGCGCTTCAGAATGGCGGCGTCGATGCGGTGATGTTCGGCAACGAGAATGACCGCCCCTATCTTCTCAGGGCATCGCCGGTGACGCTGGCGGCCTTCGCCTTCGCCGTCGGACAGCTCAAGCCGGTGATCCGTCTGCCGTTTGGCGTGAACTATCTTTGGGACCCTGTCGCGACGGTCGCGCTCGCCATCGCCAGCGGCGCCCGCTTCGCCCGCGAGATCTTCACCGGTGTCCATGAGTCCGACATGGGGTTGTGGACCCCGGATGCCGCAAGTGCCCTGCGGCTGCGCGCCGATGGCGGACGTCCCGACCTCAAGCTCCTGTTCAACATCAATGCCGAATTCGCCTCGCCGCTCGGCAGCCGCTCCATCGCGCAGCGGGCGCGCAATGCCGTTTTCTCCTCGCTCGCCGACATTGTCCTGGTTTCCGGTCCGATGACCGGGGAGGCGGTCGACACGGCGCGGCTCAGGGAAGCCAAGGAGGCGGTTCCGGAAACGCCGGTCTTCGCCAATACCGGGGTGACGATCGACAGCGTCGGCGAGATCCTCAACGTCGGTGACGGCGCCATTGTCGGCACTCATTTCAAGGTCGAGGGGAAGACCTTCAACCGGGTCGATGGGAAACGAGTCGCCCGCTTCATGGACAAGGTCCGAGCCTTGCGCTGACATGACCCTCCTGCTCGGGCTCGACATCGGCACGACCTCGACGATCGGAATCGTTATCGACACCGAGGGCCGGACGCTCGGGATCGAGAGCCGCCCGGTCACGCTGCATACGCCAGAGCTGAACTGGGCCGAGGAGGATCCCGAGGAGTGGTGGGCCAATGTCGGAGACATCACCCGGTCGCTGATGGCGACCTGCGGCCTTGCGCCCAACGCGATCGCCGCCATCGGGGTGACCGGGATGCTGCCGGCGATCGTTCTCGTCGACCAGCGCGGCGCCGTGCTCCGCCGCAGCATCCAGCAGAACGACGCGCGGGCCGTCGACGAGCTCGCCCGCTTCGCCGCCGGAATGGAGGAATCGGAATTCCTGGCGCTGACCGGCACCGGCTACAGCCAGCAGCTCGTCGGTCCGAAGCTGATGTGGCTGCGGCAGCACGAGCCGGAGAGTTTCGCTGCAGCGCAGCATGTTCTCGGCGCATCCGACTACATCACCTACAAAATCACCGGAAGCATCGGGGTCGAGCACAATTGGGCGCTCGAGTCGGGCTTCGTGGCACTCGCCACAGGCGAGTACGACCCGCGCCTCGTCGCCCTTTCCGGCATTGACCCGGCAATCCTGCCGGCCATTCGTGACAGCCACGAGATCATTGGCAGCGTTTCGCCATCCGCCGCCCGTCACCTCGGGCTGCACCCCGGCATACCGGTTGTCGCCGGCTGCGCCGACCATGTGGCATCCGCCTTTGTCTGTGGCGCCAGGCGCAATGGCGATCTCGTGCTGAAATTCGGCGGGGCGGCGGATATCCTGCTGTCCGCCGACCGGCCGGTCACCGATCGGCGCCTGTTCATCGACCATCACATCGTGCCTGGCCTCTGGTTCCCCAATGGCTGCATGGCCTCGGGCGGCAATCTCCTGAACTGGATCATCGACAATTTGGCGCGCGCCGAGATCGCCGAGGCGATGGCGGCCGGGATGTCGCCGCATCAATGGCTGGACCGCAAGGCCATCGAGGTCGGACCGGGCGGCGACCTGTTGTTCCTGCCCTATATGCTCGGCGAGAAGACGCCCCTGATGGACCCCAATGCCCGCGGCACCATCGTCGGGCTCGGGCTTCATCATCAACTCGGCCATGTGTGGCGGGCAGCGCTCGAAGGCATCGTCTTCGGCTTCCGCCACCATGTCGAGACCTTCGCCGAGAACGGCCTCGTGGTGGAGCGGGCCTTCGCTGCCGATGGCGGTGCGGCGAGCGACCTTTGGCTTGAGCTCGCGGCCGACGCATTGAACTTGCCGGTGCGCCGCATCGACCGCCATCCGGGCTCCTGCCTCGGCGCTGCCTTCGTGGCCGGAGTCGGGATCGGCGCAATCAGCGACTTCGACCGCATCGAGGCCTATGTCGCGCTCGGTCGGCTCTTCCGCCCTCAGCCCGGCGAGAGCGAGCGGCTGGCGAACCGCTACCGGCTGTGGCGTGAGACCTATGGCCGGCTGAAGTCGCTCTATCCGCGGCTCGCCTGATCGGCTGCCCGATTTATGCGCAGCGCAGCGAACAAAACTCAGACTCCTGCTATCACATTGCGCAGGCTCATCAAAAATCTTTGTTGCGTCGCACAATCGGAATTGTCAGGCGAGGCGCGACCCTCTAAGCCTGGACTTGCATTTGCCCGAACGTCGCCAGTCCTCCTGCGGATGTTCGGATCCCTTGAGTCGGCCGGCACACCTCCGGCCGCTTTTTTTATTCCAGCGCGCTCGCCTGATAATGGGCGCGATCGAGCCAATCGCTGGCGACGTCGATTCCCCAGCCGGGTCCCTCGGGAATCTGCACCTTGCCGTCCTTAACGGCCAAAGGCGTCGCCAGGAGACCGACCTCCCAGGGGTAATAGTCAGGACCCTCGATCGAAAACTCGACATAGGGCCCGGCATTGGCCAGCGCCCCCATGACATGCAGCGTGAACACCGTGACGAGGCTCTGGTTTGCCGAGTGCGGCGTGACCGGAAGGTGCGCCTCCCTCGCCATCCTAGCCACTTTGAGCAGGCGGCAGATGCCGCCGATGTAGCAGACGTCCGGCTGGACCACATCGACGGCTGCCAGATCGATCATGTGGCGCCAAAGGGTCAGGTTGCAATCCTGCTCGCCCCCGGTCACATCGAGGCTGAGCGCCTCGCGAACCTGGCGCGTCCAATGATGCTCCCAATAGGGGCATGGTTCCTCGAAATGGACCACCCCGTTGTCTTCAAGCATGCGGCCGACCTCGATCGCCCGCTTCGGGGTGTAGCAGCTATTGGCATCGACCAGCAGCCGAACATCCTCGCCGAGGGTCCGGCGGATCAGCGGAACGATGGCATCGGTGCGGCCCGGCCATTCGTCCTGGTCATGACCGCACTCCCTGCCGACCCGGAACTTGAATGCCTGATAGCCGAACCGGTCGCGGAGCATGGCAAAGCGCCGAGCCTCGTCCTCAGGGGTGATCTCGCCCCGTTTCATGCTGGAGGCATAGACCGGAAACCGGCGCGGCGTGCCGCCGAGGAGCGTGCACACGCTCTTGCCGGCACGCTTGCCCTTGAGGTCCCATAGCGCGGTGTCGAGCCCTGCCAAGGCCCGGAAAAGGTAGGAACCAGGGTATTTGTGCTCGCGCTCGGGAATCAGCGCCACCAGCCGCTCGATATCCTCCTCGTCTTCACCGAGGGCCCAGCGCGCCACCTGGCGATGAAAAATGGTGCAGGTGATGTCGGCATTGTAGGGCGACACCTGCCCGAAACCCTGGGCGCCATCCTCGGAAATCACCCGGACAAAGCCGACATCGGGAGTCGAGAAGGTCTCGAGGCGCTTGATCTTCATCCACCTTCCCCAACGGAAATTTTGGACGGGAGCAAGGTAGCGGAAACCGACCGCTTCCCGGAAGGGCGAATGTCTGGCGATTGTCATGGCCGCAAGCTTCGAACTACTCTGCCGGACAAGTTGAGGGCAAACCCGGCAGGCTAAGCATGGCGTCGCGTTTCCAGAGAAATGTGCTGACCGGTCTCCTGACCGTGGTGCCCCTGTGGGTCACCTGGATCGTCTTCGAATTCGTGCTCGAGCTTCTGGCGCGCTTCGGCAGCCCGGCGGCCAACTGGTTGGCGCGTCAGTTCGATACGGAGGGCAGCGTTGTCTCCGCCTGGCTGCTCGATCCGTGGTTTCAGTGGACGCTTGCCATCGTCATCACGATTCTCGGACTCTACTTCCTCGGATTGGCCGCTTCCTTCGTCATCGGCCGCAAGATCATCAGCTGGATCGATTCGACCCTCGAGCGATTGCCGTTCGTCAAGAAGGTCTATGGCGCAACCAAGCGGCTGGTCGATGTCATGAATGTCCGGCCGGATCAGGCGCAGCGTGTGGCGCTGATCGAATTCCCCATGCCGGGAATGAAAGCCGTCGGCCTGGTCACCCGCACCATGACCGACCGCGAGACGGGCGAGCAGCTTGCCGCTGTTTTCGTGCCCACCACACCCAATCCGACCTCGGGCTATCTCGAGATCGTTCCCATGTCCAAGGTGGTGCTCACCGACCTCAGCTTCGACGAGGCAATGAGCTTCGTGATCACCGGCGGCGCGGTCGGCCCGGACCGGATTCTGTTCTCGGGAAGAGAGCGTCGTGATTCGGTGAACCCGGCGCCTGCAGAACCCGTCTGGACGTCGCAAGAGCGTCACTGACACAACATGAATCAGACCCGCTGATCGCTCATCGAGCAAGAGTCGCGGATTCAACGGCGGCCGCGGCCTGCCAGGGTCAAGCCATTGGAGTTGCTGATCTTAATCGGTTCCTTTAAACTGGCCCAAACTCCGCCGGAAAGCTGCTTGATCATACGTCTGCGACAATCAGCCTGACGCGAGCTGTGCAAATGACACCAAATTAATGAGACGTCTGGACCGGCTCGTGATCTGCTGTCCCGCAGCGCGAAGAAACCTTCGCCGCGTTCCCTAGTTGTGCTAGGGACCCAACCGAAGCGACAAGGCCATGCTCGAACACAACGACCTGTTCTCGTCATTTGCCAAGTCTTACGACGCCAGGCGCGAGACAGAAATGTCGCTGTCGGAATATCTGGCGGGTTGCCGCGACGACCCGATGATGTATGCCGGAGCTCCGGAGCGGATCCTCGCCGCCATCGGCGAGCCTGAGCTCGTCGATACTTCGCGCGATCCGCGGTTCGGCCGCATCTTCATGAACCGGACGATTCGCGTCTATCCGGCATTCTCGGAATTCTACGGCATGGAGGAGACGATCGAGCGGATCGTCAGCTTCTTCCGCCATGCGGCGCAGGGCCTGGAGGAGCGAAAGCAGATCCTCTATCTGCTCGGGCCGGTCGGCGGCGGCAAGTCCTCTCTCGCCGAGCGGCTCAAGGCGCTGATGGAGACCCATCCGATCTATGTGCTCAAGGCTGCGGGGCAGATCAGCCCGGTGTTCGAGAGCCCGCTCGGCCTGTTCGATCCGGATCAGATGGGCGAGAAGCTCGAGGACCGCTACGGGATCCCGCGGCGCCGGCTCAACGGCCTGATGAGCCCATGGGCGGTGAAGCGCCTGGACGAGTTCGGCGGCGACATCTCCAAGTTCAAGGTGATCAAGGTGAGGCCGTCGCGGCTGCGCCAGATCGCCGTCAGCAAGACCGAGCCGGGCGACGAGAACAACCAGGACATCTCCTCGCTGGTCGGCAAGGTCGATATCCGCAAGCTCGAGGCGCTGCCGCAGAACGATCCGGACGCCTACAGCTATTCGGGCGGCCTCAACCGGGCCAACCAGGGCATCCTCGAGTTCGTCGAGATGTTCAAGGCGCCGATCAAGATGCTCCATCCGTTGCTGACCGCGACGCAGGAGGGCAACTACATCGGTACCGAGAATATCGGGGCCATTCCCTTCTCGGGCATCATCATGGCCCATTCCAACGAAGCGGAGTGGCAGAGCTTCAAGACCAACAAGAACAACGAAGCCTTCATCGACCGCATCTATGTCATCAAGGTGCCGTACTGCCTGCGGGTCGCCGAGGAGCAGAAGATCTACGAGAAGCTGATCCGCGGGTCCGAGCTCGCCGATGCCTATTGCGCTCCGTCGACGCTCGAAATGCTGGCGCGTTTCTCGGTGCTGTCGCGGCTGCGCGAGCACGAGAACTCCGGGATCTTTTCGAAGATGCGGGTTTATGACGGCGAAAGCATCCGCGAGGTCGATCCGCGGGCCCGCAGCCTCCAGGAATACAAGGATGCAGCGGGTGTCAATGAGGGCATGGACGGCGTTTCGACGCGCTTTGCCTTCAAGGTGATGGCTGCGACCTTCAATCACGACACGATCGAGGTTGCGGCGGACCCCGTGCATCTCATGTATGTGCTGGAGCAGCACATCCGCCGCGAGCAGCTGCCGACCGAGATCGAGAAGCGCTATCTCGAATTCATCAAGGCGGAGCTGGCGCCGCGCTACGCCGAGTTCATCGGCCATGAGATCCAGAAGGCCTATCTCGAATCCTATCACGATTACGGGCAGAACCTGTTCGACCGTTATGTCGACTACGCCGACGCCTGGATCGAGGATCAGGACTTCAAGGACCCCGACACTGGACAGTTGCTCGATCGTGAACTGCTCAATCAGGAGCTGACCAAGATCGAGAAACCGGCCGGTATCGCCAACCCGAAGGACTTCCGCAACGAGGTCGTCAAGTTCTCGCTGCGCTCGCGCGCCCAGAATGGCGGCAAGAATCCGGCCTGGACCAGCTACGAGAAGATTCGCGAAGTGATCGAAAAGCGGATATTCTCCCAGGTAGAGGACCTGCTTCCCGTGATTTCCTTCGGCTCGAAGAAGGACGGGGAGACCGAAAAGAAGCATGACGACTTTGTCGCGCGCATGGTCGAGCGCGGCTACACCGAGCGGCAGGTCCGCCGGCTGGTCGAGTGGTACATGCGCGTAAAACAGGCTGGCTGAGGCGGATGAAAACGTGGCCATTCACATCGTCGACCGGCGCCTGAATCCGGGTAGCAAGAGTCTGGAAAATCGCCAGCGCTTTCTGCGTCGGGCCAAGGCGCTGGTTCAGGGGGCGGTGAAGAAATCGTCGCAGGACCGGGACATCAAGGATGTCCTGGAAGGCGGCGAGGTCAGTGTCCCGATCGATGGCATGGATGAGCCGCGCTTTCGCCGTGAGGGCGGCACGCGCGACATGGTGCTGCCCGGAAACAAGAAGTTCGTCGAAGGCGATATCCTTCCGCGGCCGAACCCGAGCGGCGGCAAGGGCAGGGGTGCGGGCGAGGGCGACAGCGAAGATACGTTCCGCTTCGTGCTCAGCCGCGACGAGTTCGTCGACCTGTTCCTCGACGACCTGGAACTACCCGATCTCGCCAAGCGAAAGCTCGCTGAGGTCGAAAGCCAGGGCATTCGCCGGGCGGGCTACACAACGTCCGGCTCGCCCGCCAATATTTCGGTGAGCCGAACTGTCAGTCGCGCTTTGGCGCGGCGCGTCGCGCTGCGGCGGCCGAGGCCGGAATTGCTGGCAGCCCTCGAGGCGGAGCTTGAGGATTGCAGCGACGAGGCGCGCCGCACCGAGCTGATGGCCGAGATCGAGGCCCTGAAGGCCAAGATCAAACGGATCCCGTTCATCGATCCGATCGACATCCGCTACCGGCGTTTCGAGACGGTGCCGAAGCCGGTGGCGCAGGCCGTCATGTTCTGCCTGATGGACGTCTCCGGCTCGATGACCGAGCACATGAAGGATCTCGCCAAGCGCTTCTACATGCTGCTCTACGTGTTCCTGAAGCGGCGCTATCGCCACGTCGAGATCGTTTTCATCCGGCATACCGACCGGGCCGAAGAGGTCGACGAGCAGACGTTCTTTTACGGACCGGCTTCCGGCGGCACGCTGGTATCGAGCGCGTTGCAGGCGATGCACGACATTGTGCGGTCGCGGTTCCGCCCCGACGACTGGAATATCTATGCCGCACAGGCTTCCGACGGCGACAATTCCTACGCGGACGGCGAGGTCACCAGCCGGCTCCTGACCGACAAGATTCTGCCGGTCAGCCAGTTTTTTGCTTATCTGGAAGTCGGCCAGGAAAACGGCCTTAGCTACGAAATGCCCAATTCGTCGCTGTGGACCCTTTACGAGGGCCTGCGCGCGAGCGGCGCGCCGCTATCGATGCGCAAGGTCAACGAACGCAGCGAGATATTCCCGGTGTTTCATGATCTCTTCCAGCGTCGTGGCCCGCAAGAAAGGACCGCGTGATGACCGCGACCGACCAGTTGCTGTTTGAGGGCGCCGACTGGGACTTCCGGACGCTGCAGCGGATCTGCGACGCCTGCGAGCAGGTCGCGCGGGACGAGTTGGGGCTCGATGTCTATCCCAACCAGATCGAGGTCATCACCGCCGAGCAGATGCTGGACGCCTATTCGTCGGTCGGCATGCCGCTGTTCTACAAGCATTGGTCATTCGGCAAGCACTTTGCCTTTCAGGAGGCATCCTATCGCAAGGGGCTGATGGGGCTGGCCTACGAGATCGTCATCAACTCGTCGCCGTGCATTTCCTACCTGATGGAAGAAAACACGGCGACGATGCAGACGCTCGTCATCGCGCACGCCGCTTTCGGCCACAATCATTTCTTCAAGAATAACTATCTGTTCAAGCAATGGACCGACGCCGACGGCATTCTCGATTATCTCGAATTCGCCAAGCGCTACGTGGCGCATTGCGAGGAGCGCCACGGCCGGCTGGCGGTCGAGCACACGCTCGATGCCGCGCACGCGCTGATGTCGCACGGCATCGATCGCTATCCCGGCAAGAAGAGTCTCGATCTTCGCGCCGAGGAAAAGCGAGCGGGCAGGCGCCGCGCCCATGAGGAGAGCGCTTTCAACGATTTGTGGCGCACCGTTCCAGGCGGCAAAGTGAAGAGCGACGCGATACTGGACGTCGAGCGCCGACGCCAGATGCTCGGCCTGCCGCAGGAAAACCTGCTGTATTTTCTGGAGAAGACGGCGCCGCGCCTGCGGCCCTGGCAACGCGAGATACTGCGGATCGTGCGGCACATCGCGCAGTATTTCTATCCGCAGAGCCAGACCAAGGTGATGAACGAGGGCACCGCGACCTACGTCCACTATCGCATCCTGAGCCGGCTGCATCAGCAGGGGCGGCTGACCGACGGCAATTTCCTCGAGTTCCTGCAGTCGCACACCAACGTCGTGTTCCAGCCCGAGTTCGACGACCCGCGCTATTCCGGCTTCAATCCGTATGCGCTGGGATTTGCCATGATGCAGGACATCGAACGCATCGTCACCGATCCGGACGCCGAGGATCGCGAGTGGTTTCCCGATATCGCCGGCAAGGGCGATGCGATGGCTGTGTTGCGCGACATCTGGGCCAATTATCGCGATGAAAGCTTCATCAGCCAGTTCATGAGCCCGCGGCTGATGCGGCACTTCCGCCTGTTCCATCTGCACGACGATCCAGAGGATCGCGCCGGCATCCTGGTCGACGCCATCCACAACGAACGCGGCTACCGCCGGCTGCGGCGCGAACTGTCGCGGCAGTACGACGTCGGCTTCATCGACCCGAACATCGAAGTCGTCGATGTCGACCTTGCCGGTGATCGCCGCCTGATGCTGCGCCACACCGTGGTGAAGGGCGCCCAGCTCACCGAAGCGGACACCAAGCGCGTGTTGCAGCACCTCGCCGATCTCTGGAGCTACGACGTGTCGCTCTCCGAGGTCGACACATCAGGCAAGGTGTTGAAGGAATACGTCGCAAACCCGCGGAACATCGCCGTGGCGGCGTAGCGGGCCGGCATCATCTCATGGTGAGGAGCTGCGTCGGCGGCGTCTGGAACCATTTGTCCCTTCTGCCCTTCATCCTTCGAGACGCACGTTCCGTACCCGTCATGGCCGGGCTTGTCCCGGCCATCCACGTCTTTGTTGGCCGTGGCACCAAGAATGTGGATGCCCGGCACAAGGCCGGGCATGACGGTGAGTTAGTACTAAAGGCCGTGATCCAGACCTACCGCAGGCTGGCGTTGATTTTCTCCAGCGCCGCCGTGCCGGGGCAGAGATCCTCGGCTTCCAGTTTGTTCAGCGGCGTCTCGACGGTGTCGAGATGGGCATGCAGGTCTTCCGCATCGGGATCGACATAGAGCAGCCCGGTGACCACCTGGC
>JBIOYR010000134.1:0-15512 GCA_044870245.1 Aestuariivirgaceae bacterium
GTCCGGCTCGTCCGCAGTCACCTCCGGCAGCGGGCTCGCCGCCGCCGGCAGCTCGATCACCGTGCGATCGCTGTCGATCAGCGTGCCGGCGACCTCGGGCAGGGCCGGCGTCGGTTGAACGACCACCAGCCGCGCTGCCGCGATGCACGAGGTTATGGCGCCGAGATGCGGGCCGATCCTCAGCCTGCCGGCCTCGCGACGGCCGCTCGCCACCACCACCGAGACCTGCCAGTCGCCGCTGGTCAGGAACCGGCCGAGCCGGCTGTAGGGCACCGGATGAACCTGCGCCATCCCCCGCCGCAGCAGGTCGCGCGCCGCATGGAATCCGGCATAGGTTCCGGCCCGCCAGCCTTCGTGCGCAAGATCCTGTGGCGCGGTGAGGATGCCGAACCAGAGCTTGAGGTCGCGCAAATGACCGAGCGCGGCGAGGGTCTCGGCGATTAGCGCGTTGCTCGTCGCCGACCCCTCCGGCCAGGTCACGCAGTCACCCTCGCGAATGCCGTCCAACGTGCCGCTCTCCTCGAGACTTGAAGGCGCCGGCGCCGCAACCGCAGGGTGAACGAATTCGTCGCGCGATCAAGCCGAATTGTTGAATACAAGTCCGATCGTTCAAATGCTATGGGAGGCGCGCCAGCCACGATCCCGCGAAGGAGTTGTCGATGAATTCTGTCGCCGAGGACTACCGCAGCCAGGTCTCCGGTCTCGCCTACCGAAACCAGGCATTCATCGATGGCCGCTATGTCAAGGCCGCCTCGGGCAGGACCTTCGACAAGGTGAGTCCGATCGACGGCAGGGTGCTGACGGCCGTGGCGGAATGCGACAGGGAGGACGTCGAGCGCGCCGTCAGGGCGGCCCGCACCGCCTTCGACAAGGGCGCCTGGTCGCGCGCCTTCCCCAAGAAGCGCAAGACGGTGCTCGTCAAGCTGGCCGCACTCATGATGAAGCATCGCGACGAGCTGGCGCTCCTCGAGACTCTCGACATGGGCAAGCCGATCGCCAATTCGCGCTCCGCCGACATCCCCGCTTCCGCCCACACCATCCAGTGGTATGGCGAGGCCTGCGACAAGGTCTATGACGAGCTCGCGCCGCAGCGTCCCGACTCGATCTCGATGATCACCCGCGAGCCGCTCGGCGTCATCGCCGCGGTCGTGCCATGGAACTTCCCGCTGCTGATGGCCTGCTGGAAGATCGGGCCGGCGCTTGCCGCCGGCAATTCGGTCATCCTCAAGCCGGCCGAGCAATCGCCGCTGACGGCCATCCGCATCGCCGAGCTCGCCGCCGAGGCCGGTCTGCCCGAGGGCGTGCTCAATGTCGTGCCTGGTTATGGCGAGACCGCTGGCCAGGCACTCGGCCGCCACATGGATGTCGACATGGTCGCCTTCACCGGCTCGACCGAAGTCGGCAAGCTGTTCCTGCGCTATTCCGGCGAGTCGAACATGAAGCACATCTCGCTCGAATGCGGCGGCAAGTCGCCCAACATCGTGTTCGCCGACGTCCCCGACATCGATCAGGTGGCCAAGGCCGCCGCCGCCGGCGTGTTCTACAATTCCGGCCAGGTGTGCACCGCTGCAACCCGACTCGTCGTCGACGAGAAGATCAAGGACCATCTCGTCGATCTCGTCGGCAGGCATGCCGCCGAATGGGCGCCCGGCGATCCGCTCGATCCGAGGACCGCCATGGGCTCGATGGTGGACAAGTCGCAGATGAACCGCGTCCTCGATTATATCGAGGTCGGCCGCCAGGAGGGCGCCAGGATCGCCGCCGGGGGCCGCCAGGCACGCGAGTCGACCGGCGGCTACTATGTCGAGCCCACCATCTTCGAGGCGCCCAGCAACGCTCTGCGCATCGCCCAGGAGGAGATTTTCGGCCCGGTCCTCACCACGCTCAGCTTCCGGAGCGACGAGGAAGCGGTGAAGATCGCCAATGACTCGATCTATGGCCTCCAGGCCAATCTGTGGACCCGCGACATCACCCGCGCCCATCGGATCGCCCGGGCGTTGCGCGCCGGCACCGTCAACATCAATGCCACCGATGGCGGCGACGTCACCGCACCCTTCGGCGGCTACAAGCAATCGGGCATCGGTCGCGACAAGTCGCTCCACGCCTTCGACAAATACACCCAGCTGAAGCACACCTTCGTGCAGCTCTGAAGCCGCCTGGACATGCCCTCGATCCTCGAGTCCCGCCAGGAGCAGATGTTTCCCAAGCTCGACGCGGTGGAGATCGAGCGTCTGCAACGTTTCGGCGAGGCCGGTTGCTTCGCGGCGGGCGAGGCGCTGGCCGAGGTCGGCAAGGTCAATCGGGGCCTCATCCTCGTCCTGGTCGGCGAGGTCAGGACCACCCGGCGCGACCGTCGCGGCCATGAGGAATTGATCCACACGCATGGCCCGGGCTCCTTCATGGGGGAGCTCGCGCAGGTGGCGGGCCGGCCATCGCTGGTCGATGCGCGCACCGTCACCAAGGTCGAGGCGCTGATCATCTCGCCCGAGAAGCTCAGGGCGTTGTTCGTCGGCGAGGCGGAGATTGGCGAGAAGATCATGCGCGCCCTCATCCTGCGCCGTGTCGGCCTGATCGAGGCGGGTGCCGGCGGCCCGATCATCATTGGCCGCTCCGACGATGGCGATGTGCTCAGAATCCAGCAATTCCTCAGGCGCAACGGCCATCCCTACCAGCACCTTGATCCCACCCGCGACGACGACGCCGAGACCGTCGAGCATCTTCACATCGGCTCTGACCGGATGCCCGTCGTGCTCTGCCCGAACGGCCAGATCTTGCCATCGCCGCCGCGCGAGGACGCGCTTGCCCGCTGTCTCGGGCTGGTCAGAGCCATCGACGGTGCCCGCCTCTATGATCTCGCCGTCGTCGGTGCCGGGCCGGCCGGTCTCGCCACCGCCGTCTATGCCGGCTCCGAGGGCTTGTCGGTGCTCGTGCTCGATTGCCGCGCCTTTGGCGGCCAGGCAGGCGCCTCCATGAGGATCGAAAATTATCTCGGCTTTCCGACCGGCATCGGTGGCATGCAGTTGATGGCAAGGGCCTATACCCAGGCCCAGAAATTCGGGGTCGAGATGGCCATTCCCGACGAGGTGGCGAGCCTCGAGACACCGACGAACGGCGGACCGCCGCATTGGGGCTTGCGCCTGGTCAATGGCGAGCGCGCGCTTGCCCGTGCCGTCGTCATCGCGAGCGGCGTCCGCTACCGCCGGCTCGAGCTCGACAATCTCGCCGAGTTTGAAGCCTCGTCTGTTCACTATTGGGCCTCGCCGCTCGAAGGCAAGCTCTGCGCCGGCCAGGAGGTGGCGCTGGTCGGCGCCGGCAACTCCGCCGGCCAGGCGATCGTCTATCTCGCCGGCCGGACCCGCAAGGTGTGGGTTCTGGTCCGCGGCGACAACCTCGACAAGAGCATGTCGCGTTACCTCGTCGACCGGATCTCGGGGCTCGCCAATGTCGAGGTGCTGACCGGCGCCGAGGTCACCCGGCTCGTCGGCACCAATGGCGTTCTCGAGACGGTGACGTGGCGTCAACGCGGTGACGAGGCGACGCACCGGATCGGTCATCTGTTCCTGTTCATCGGGGCCGATCCCAACACCGACTGGCTGAAGGGCTCCGGTGTCGCCCGCGACGACAAGGGTTTCATTCTGACCGGCCCGGAGGCCGGCAGCGCCCATACCCTCGAGACCAGCGTCTCCGGCGTGTTCGCCATCGGCGATGTCCGTGCCGGCTCGGTCAAGCGGGTCGCTGCTGCGGTCGGGGAAGGTGCCCAGGCGGTTGCCGGCGTCCACGCCCTGCTGCTCGCCGGTGGCGCTCCGCCCCCGCCGGGATAGAAGAACTTTACCTCCAAGATTCAGAAGTCGAATGTCGGCGATTTAGCTGCCGAACTGATCCTTTCCCAGAGATTGTGAGCGAGATCATGCCGCGCTAGCAGGATCAGCCAATAAAGGCGCTGACCTTGGGGACCACGAATCAGCTCGCAATGCTTTGCTTGTGGGAGGCCAAGCGCTGCCACCTTCTCCGACCAGTATTTGAGGATGGCAGAACGGAATGCCACTTTGTTCTTCTCGATGCTTACCTTGCGGCGCCAACCAGGAGCGAATTTGTCGAATTGCTCATACGCTTCGTCAGTGTAACGATCCGCGTTGCGTTGGAGATCGGACACGCTGACATGGGCGATCACGTCAATACGCTTAAGCCTCGCCAGTTCCTCGAACAGATCGAATGACAATGTCTCCAGATTGTAGGGATCCAGAAAAGCAAGGTGTAATCCGGACGGGTCCAAGCTCTGGACGATTTTTGGTATCGAGTCGGTTGCTGGTCCAGGAAAGGAGCGAACAGGGGCATCTAATTTGATTAAGCGCGTTGTCGCCGCGGCGAGAAGATCTTCGTTGCTATCTGAGATGTTGATGGACGTGAACCGTCCCGGCGATTCACAGGCTCGTTTGAACGCGGCGACGGGACTGCCATCGATGTGTGTATTCGTCCCGCGGATCAGAGAGCGGCCGGATGCACAAAACGGATCGATATAGGCAGCCCCTGTTTGCGAATATCTCTTGCGAGCCCCACCGGATGCGTAGACGTAATCGGTAAGGTACTTAAGCTTTTCGATGGCCCAGGACCCAACCGTCTCTACTATCAGTCCGTCATCACCTTGCTTATATTTGTCCGGGTCTCTCTGAGACATGCTCTTCGCCACTCTTTTGGGAGACAGCCATTGCTGTCGTCCGTGATGTGCTGCTTGGAAACTCACGCCACAATCTGCCATCGAGTTTGCCGCCGCCTTTGCCATTCTCCGGCGGGTCGATCTTGATAGCCTGTTGCTCGGTCAATCCATCCTCGATCACGGATGGATTGTTCTTGTAGGTGCCCCACTGCTTCAAAAACGGCGCAGCTCCAACGCGGCGGCATTCAGCGATTGCATTCCGCACCCATTGTGGGTCAGTGAGACGAATGAGGTCGGCCCGTACGCCGCTCTCACCGCCGATGATGACCCAATCGGGAGAGCGGCCATTGATGTCCAGCTTCCCAAGCGGACCAATAGCGGGCTCATAACTAACGAAATGAAGTGCAGCTGGTACGTTGAGAAGCGGCGACGCTCTTTGCTTGTAGGCGTTTGCGTCTTCCGTTGTTGTCCCCAACCAGACGTTCGGATATCCCTCACCCCAATCGGGAGGCAACATCTTGCGGATATTTTGGGGACGCTTCGTCAGGAGTTGCCAGTCCAATCGGTCGCATTCACGAATGAGATCGAACAAATCGGCGCGCCACACTGGATCAACCTGATTATCAAACACATCGGCCAGGGATGCGCAAAACACGCGCTGTCGCCGCCCGTGCTCAGCCTCAAACGACTGTGCTCGGTTGTTCCACAGCAACGGGGCGTGCCAATACGATTCGGTCGTACGTCGACGCGGGTGATTGCCCCATTCAACCTGACCACTCCGCTTGGCCCATTTCTCCGCGTAGCAATAGTCGCATGCGGACGGTGCTCTCCTGGCTCGAGCCACCTTCGTGCAGCCAACCCAGGGATTGAAGGTCGAATCGGTCCACTCGATCTTTGATCTGCTTCCCATGCACAGCCCCTTGACGGAATGCCTCGCTGATTCGGGAGATGTTTTGCCAACCTATCTGGAGAACGTTTGGGGAACAATACCATTCGGTACATCCGCGATCGGATGCCTCCGAAACGGCGGCTGGGTATTGAATGTTGGCGTATCCTTCGAGCGGAATCCTGATTTTCCGGTGAGCGCGGTTGGGCCTCGTGAGGATCGCCTGGCCTATTGCCCGCTGCCCCATCTGCACTAAACTTCTGGCTGGAAACGAGAAGTTGTTGGACCATGCGGAAGTCCGGGCAGATCATCGCCTATCTCGGCGTCAGCATCGACGGCCGCATCGCGGGCATGGGCCACGACATCGACTGGCTGCTTGATTACCATCCGCATGAGTTCGGTTTTGCCGAGTTTCTCGGCAATGTCGACACGCTGATCGCCGGCCGCACCACCTTCGAGATCATCCGCCATGACTGGACCTATGGCGACCGCCGCTGCCTCGTCATCACCAGCGCTCCGCTCGACAAGGATGCGCCGGAAAGCTGCGTCGCGGTTCTGTCCCCCGGCGAGGCGGTGGCCGAGGCCCGCCGCCATGCCAGAAAGAACATCTGGGTCGTCGGCGGCGGCGTGACGATCGGCGGCCTGCTTGACCTTGACGCAATCGACAGGCTGGAGATCGCCATCGTTCCCGTGATCGTCGGCGTCGGGCCGGCACTTGCCGAAGGCAATGCCGTGCATAAGGGATGGAAATTGACTGCGCTCAAACAGCAGTCAAATTGTATTGTCTACACCTATCTGCGGGATCGGTGAGCACGGACTCGCCGAAATGCGCCACAACGGTCGAAAACTGCCCCGGGAGGCTCCTGAATGCTTCACATCTTCTTCGCTGCCGCCACATTGCTCCTGGCCGCCTCGCCGGCCTCGGCCGCTGCCGAGGTGGACGATACCAATGCGACGGGCGGCGGTGGCAAGGGTGACCGCCAGAAGCCGGTGGCCGCCTGGGCGACGCGTTGCAACGACGCTGCCAAGCCGCAGGAGCGCACCTGCGTCCTGTCGCGAGCCTTGGTCGATCCGAGCTCCAAGCGGCTGATGGTGGCGGTGACGTTCCGCATCGCCCCGCCCGACCGCAAGCCGGTGATGAAGCTGCTGCTGCCGGTCGACCTCTATCTGCCTGCCGGCGTGAAGCTCTCCGTCGATCAGGGTGTCGTCCAGACGCTCAAGTTCGAAACCTGCATAAGGGGCGGTTGTCTCGCGCCGGTGCCGCTCGATGCCGCCCTGCTGCAGCGCTTGCGCCGGGGAACCGATATCAAGGTCGGTTATCAGACGGTCGACCAGAAGGCGGTCGACCTGACGCTGAAGCTTGATGGCTTCGCCAGATCGTACGATCAGATCAAGTAAGCCGCCTACTCGCTGCTGCTAGCTCGTTTCCGCCGCGCCTTGATGCGCTCCTGCTCGCTTCCCTGGTGCAGCTCGCCGCCGCGGGTTGCCGGTTCGGTATCACCGACAATGTCCTCCGTCGCGATGGCGCTGTCGCGGATGAAGCCCTGATCGCCTGGATCGGAGTCGCGCAGCTGGGCGATGAAGGCGTCCTCGCTGGTGGCAAAGCTGCCATCGCTGCTCCTGTGCTCGGCATCGCTGGTGCGCGAGGGCGATGCGGGCTTGGACTTCCGCGCCGCCGCGACCCTGACCGCCCCGACGGCGATCGCCCCCAGCGACAGGCCGATCGCTCCGAGCAGCATGCCGTAGCGGTTGCCGTGGTCGGCAAATTCGCGCCGCGCTGCCGCGCCGTAATGCTCGACCTCGCGGCGAACGTCGCTGGCCGCATCGGCGACGCGGGCCCGTCCGGCATCGGCAGCTTCCGACACTCGCGCGGCAATGGTGCCGGCCTTGTCCGAGACACGCGCCGCCAGGTCGCTCAGCTGCTCCTCCGCTCTCTCGCGTATGCTGGTCGCCGGCGCCTGCTCCTCGACCGGATAGCCGTAGCCGGCGACGCCGCCCGGCACATAGGTCGCCGGATGATCGCTGCGATAGGGATTGTGGAACTCGTCGAAATGCCGCGCCGTCCGCCGCGAGGAATTCATCAGCAGGCTCGCCGCCCCGGCGCCCATCAGCAGCGTCGCCACCGGTGGCCGGTGATAGAGCCGCCACCCCAGGCCGGCGCCGATCAGTATCAGCGCCAGCGGATTGGCGGCGGCGCGTTCGCGCAGTGCATCCGACAGCTTGTGGGCACGGCGCTGCGCCGCCTCGCGGGCGCTGCTGACCAGCTGCTCCCGGGTCGTGCTGATCTTCTCCACCACCTCGTCCTTGACGGTGTCGGCATAGGTTCGGATGTCGTGCCTCACCGCTTCGCTGATCGAGGGACGCGTCAGGTTCTGTAGGCTGTCGGCGAGCCGCGCCCTTGCAGCCTCCACTTCGGCCTCGAGCGCCGAGAGGTTTGCGTCGTTCCTATCCGTCATGAATGGGTTCCTTCCCGGGTGCTCGCGAGCGGCGCGACTCGAAGGAACGTAATTCACAACACCCAAAGTTGTTCCACGAAAGCGCCGCAAAGTGTCACGGCTCTTTCTACCATCTTCCGAGCTCGTGTCGCATGACTTCGCGGTGAAGGAACGGCGTGTGGGGTGCAACGTCGTGCCTGTTCAGGCCGATGTCCCGAAGCTGGTGGTCCGACAGGGTGCGGAGCCGATTTTCGGCCTGCCACCGTCGTCCAGCCAACAGCAGCGTGCCGACCATGACGGTCGCCATGTCCATCGTGGCGCCGAGAAGAAAGTAGGGTAGTGCGCGAACGGTCATCTCAGTCCTCTTCAACTCGCAAGCGATTCGCTTTTTGGCGCGAATCGGCCGCTTTCGGTCTATTGCCGATTCAAGTAATCTTTGTCCGCACGACCCACAAACGATGAGTTTTTGTCGAATCGTTTAACTGACTTTGAAGATGATGAGCAAACCCATTCCCGGGCTTGGCGCCCTGCGCGTATTCGAAGCCGCCGGACGTCTGCTGAGCTTCACCCAGGCCGCCGCCGAGCTCAATGTCACGCCGGCTGCCGTCAGCCACCAGATCGGCGAGCTTGAGAGCCAGTTCGGCTTCCGCCTGTTCATGCGCACGAGCCGCAAGGTTCGTCTGAGTGAGGAGGGCGAGGTCCTGCACCGCGCGGTCAGCGAGTCGATGGACGTGCTCCGAGGCGCCCTTGGCAGAATCCGCAAGCTCAAGAACAAGCGCCAGCTGCGGCTGACGACCTCGCCATCGATCGCCGCCAAATGGTTGGTGCCGCGCCTCGATCGGTTTCTCAGTCTCGTCCCCGATACCGACGTACGGATCGAAGTCGGCATAACGGCCGTGGATTTCGAGCGCGAGGAGGTCGATGTCGCGATCCGCTTCGGTTCGGGCGACTATCCAGGCTTCCATATTACCCGACTGTTCGAGGACACGGTCTTCCCCGTCTGCAGTCCCGCGCTCCTGAAGGGCAAGAAGCCGCTGCGCCAGCCGCGCGATCTCCTCCAGCACAATCTCATTCATGTCGAATGGCACGCCCAGGGCGCCACCTGGCCCAATTGGCGCATGTGGATGACCGCCGCCGGCGTCAGCGATTTTGACGATCGTGGCGGGCTGCATTTCGGCCACTCCTCGCTCGCCATCGAGGCAGCGCTCAACGGCCAGGGAGTCGTCCTCGGCGAGACCAGCCTGGTTGCCGACGATCTTGCAGCTGGACGCCTGATCCAGCCGTTTCCGGTCGAATTGAAGGGACCCCCTCGCTTCGCCTACTACCTCATCAGCCCAGAAAGGCGGGCCGATGAAGAAATGGTCAAATTGTTCCGCGAGTGGGTACTTAAAGAAGCGGTCGAAACCGAGCGAAACCGCAACATTTGACAGAACACAGCAAGAACTCCCGCCAAGCTCGGGGTCGGGAGTCACGGAACCATCGCAACCAGTACCCGTTCCCTCGGCATGCGTTAAGGATAAGGGATTCCTGTGATGTTGAAGACGATGAAGGTCTTGTTGCTGGCGGGCGTTTTGGGCGGACTTGCCGCCTCGCCGACGCTCGCGCAAAACGCCGGACGTGGTGGTGGCGGCAGCCACTCAATGGGTGGCGGCGGCCACGGCATGGGCGGCGGCGGTGCGATCTATCCCCGGATGGGAGGCGGCGGCGGCCACTCCTACAGCGGCTCGGGCCGCTCATTCGGTGGACCGAGCGGTGTTTATATGCGCCGGGGCGGTGATTTCTCGCGACGCGGCATGGGCTTCGAGAACCGTCGCATGCGCGCTCTAGCGCAGCCGGGCGGCGACTTTCCGCGCGAGCGGTTCCGTCGCGGCGATCGTGGCAGATTCGTAGGAGACAACGACTTCCGCCGCTTCGACCGCAGTCGTTTCGATCGCCGTCACGGGCGATTTGACGATGATGGTCGCCATCACCGGCGCTTCCGGAACCGCACCGGAGCATTCATCTTTTTCAATAATGGCTGGTGGTATGATGAGCCGTGGTGGACCTATGACACCGCTTATGTGAGTGGGGGCTATGGCGATGCCCATGTCCAATGGTGCATCGACCACTATCGGAGCTACAACCCCGCCAACAACACCTTTGTGAGCTATGGTGGCGATGTCCGCGAATGCGTGAGCCCTTACGGTCCGTAACCCGCTGACTGAGCCCCTGGGCAGCGCCCGGCGATGCGGCCGGGCGCTTGCTTTTTCCAATCCTTCAGCGTGCCGAGAAGCCGCCATCGATGGCGATCGCCTGACCGGTGATGAAGGCAGCGAGATCGCTCGCCAGATAGACGGCGAGCGCCCCCATCTCGGGCAGCGTTCCGGAGCGCGGAATGGGATGCATCATCCGTCGCGACTGCAGCCAGGCTTCCGGATCCGGCTCCTTGGCGGCGACCGAAAGGGGCAGTTCGGTTTCGACGAAGCCGGGGCAGATGGCATTGACGCGGACGCCCCGATCGGCCAGGTCCATGGCCATTGCCTTGGCCATGCCGATGACCCCCGCCTTGGCGCCACAGTAGGCGAGGCGCTCCTTGACCCCGACCAGCCCGAAAGCGGATGAGACGATGATGACCGAGGCTTGGCCGGCGGCAAGCAGATGGTCGATCGCATAGCGCACCGCCAGGAAAGCCGGCCGCACCGTGTTGTCCATGATGCGCTGGAACTCTTCGGGATCGGTGTCGAATACCGTGGTGCGACCGGCGGTGCCCGCCGACACCACCAGCGTGTCGAGCCCGCCCAGCAAGCGCACGGCCTCTGCGGTCACGCGTTGAACGTCCTCGACCTTGGTGGCATCGCCGGCCGCCTGCCCGGCCTTGAATCCTTGCGCCGTCAACTTCGCCACCGCCTGGGCGAGAGTTTGCTGGCGCCGTCCGGACAGGAACACTGCTGCACCGTCCTCGGCCATCGCTTCGGCGCAGGCGAAGCCGATCCCCGTGCCGCCGCCATAGACCAGGGCTCTCTTGCCGGTCAGTCGACCTGCCATCGCGTTGCTCCTCTATCGGACCTCATATTTCATGATTGCCGCGCTTTCGATTGCCGTCCAGTCGAGATCGATGCCAAGCCCGGGGCCCGGTGGCGCATGGACATAACCTTCCTCATCGGTGCGGATCATCGTCTTGGCACCGAACTCGAAGGCGGGGTAGGGCACCGGCTGCTCGAAATAGTCGCAATTGGCATAGGCAAGCATGACGTGGAGATTGGCCGCCTGAGTCAGCGTATAGCCCCAGCACTGGATCTCCACCGTCATGCCATAGGCTTCCGCCAGCGCCATCACCTTGCGGATTGGCGTGATGCCGCCACAGATCGTCGCGTCGACCCGAAACGCGCTCCAGGCGCCGCGCTGAACCGCCTGCAACAACATCTGCAGGTCGAGCCAGGTGTTGCCGGCGGCGATCACCGGCACGGTGCTCGCCTGCCGTATCGTCCGGTACCCTTCGATATCGGTGTCGGGCAGCGGTGCCTCGAACCAGCGAAATCCCATCTCGCCGAGCCTCCGCGCCACCATGATCGCGCCGGCGAGATCATAGCGCTGCTCGGCATCGAGCATCAGCGCCAGATCACGCCCGGCGAAATGCCGATGCACTGCTTCGCACATTTTGAGGTCGCGCCGCGGCACGCACCAGCAATGAAACTTCACCGCCTTGAAGCCTTCTGAAGCGCGCTCTCCGACATAGTCGATATAGGCCTGGTCATCGGTAAGAAGCGGCGTCGAGGCATAAGACAAGATCTTTTCGCGGGCGCCCCCGAGCAGCTGGTAGAGCGGCAGCCCGGCATGACGTGCCGCCATGTCCCACAGCGCGATGTCGATGAGCGAATGGGCCTGCGGCACCATCGGCGTGCCGAAATTACGCATGGAACGCCAGAGCGCCTCACGATTGGCCGGCGACTTGCCGATGAGGTCGGGAAGCACTGCCCGCAGCGCCTCGCCGACCGACCGGTCGAAGCCATGCGGCGTGATCATCGCCGCGCCGGCAAGACCCTGGAGACCACTCCGCGCCGTCAGCCTGAGGATGATATTGACCATATATTGATCGGTCATGCCCTCGGCCCAGGTGTAGCGTTCGACGTCGGGTCCAACGAGAAACACTTCGGCGCGATCGATGATGTGGTTCTGCATCGCCTGATCCATCATTTGTTGCTGTCCAGAGCCGATTCGCCATGCCAGCCGAGATGGCTGAGAAAATCCCGGGTCCGCGCGACTTTCGCCGCCTCGAAGATCTGCCGCGGCGGCCCTTCCTCGATGACCCGACCGCGGTCGAACACGATCACCCGGTCAGCGACCCGCCGCGCGAAATCCATCTCGTGAGTCACCACCAGCATGGTCATGCCTTCGTCGGCCAGGGCCTTCATCACGCTCAGCACCTCGCCGATCGTTTCCGGGTCGAGCGCCGATGTCGGCTCGTCGAACAGCATCAGCGCCGGCTCCATCGCGAGCGCTCGCGCAATCGCTACCCGCTGCTGCTGCCCGCCCGACAGCGCTGCCGGATGAACGTCGGCTTTCTCGATCAGCCCGACCTTGGCGAGCAGCCGGCGCGCCCGCTCTTCCGCCGATTGCCGCTCGAGCTTGAGCACCGTGGTCGGGCCGATGGTGATGTTGCGGGTCACGGTCAGATGTGGGAACAACTCGAAATTCTGGAACACCATGCCCATCCGGCGCCGCACCTTCTGAGCTGCCCGCGCCTGCGCTGCGATTACCGGCTGGCCCTCGAAGAGCACCTGCCCATGGTCCAGGCTTTCAAGCGCATTGGCGCAGCGAAGAAGCGTCGACTTGCCGGACCCCGACGGTCCGATGAGGCACACCACCTCGCCGCGATTGATTGCGAGCGACACCTGGTCCAGCGCAACGATCGAGCCGTAGTGTTTCGATACCGACTCGAAGGCGAGGATCGGGCGCACCGTCATTCGATCACTTTCCAGCGGCGGTGAATCCAGTCGACGATCTTGGCCTGCGGATAGCCCATCAGCCAATAGAGCACTGCCATCGCCGTCAGCACTTCGAGAATTCGGTAGGTCTCGGAGCGCACCTTGAGCGCCATATAGGACAGGTCGGTGACCGAGATGATCGACACGAGCGAGGTGTCCTTGAACAGCGAGACCCAGGTAGAGGCGAGCGCCGGCAGCACCCGCATCACCGCCTGCGGCAGGATGATCAGGATGAACACCTCGGTCCGGCTCATTCCGAGCGCCAGCCCGGCATTCCATTGCCCCTCGCGGATCGAGACGATTCCTGCGCGGAAGGTTTCGGAGTTGAACGACGAGACGTTGCAGGTGAGCCCGACGATGGCGGTGCTGAGCTGCGAGAGCTGGATGTCGAAATAGGCAGGCAGCACGTAATACGCCCAATAGATCTGCAGGATCAGCGGCGTCGCCCGGAAGAACTCGACGAAAGCCGTGGCCGGTGCGCTGACCAGCCATAGCGGCGAAAGTCTCAGCAATGCCAGCATGAGGCCGCCGGGAAGCGCCAGCGCCATGGTCACGACGGTGAGCCAGATGGTCATCCAGGCACCCTCGAGCAGGCGGGGCAGGTTGTCCCATACGACACTCCAGTCGAAAGTCATGACGAGCCGAGATGTTGCAGCCGCCGATAGGCCCGGTCGACCAGCCGCGCCACCGGATAGCACAGCAGGAAGTAGACGATCATCGCCGCAGTGTAGAGCTCGAACGGTCGATAGGTCTTGCCGGCGACGATTTGGGTTTGCCGCAGAAGCTCCGGCACGGCGATGACCGAGGCGATGGCACTGTCCTTGATGGCGATGACGAACAGCGAGCCGAGCGCCGGCATCATCCGGATCAGCGCCTGCGGCAGGATGATGGTGCGGATCGTCTGCAGACGGCTCATTCCGAGCGCCAACCCCGCTTGCATCTGGTTGCGCCTGACCGAGGTGAGCCCCGCCCGGATGGTCTCCGCAACATAGGCGCCGAGGTGAACGCCGAGCCCGATGATTCCTGCTGTCATCGCATCGAGCGAGCGCCCGACCACCAGGGGGAAAGCAAAGAATGTCCAGACCAGCACCACCAGCAGCGGGATCGATCGCATGGTGTCGACATAGAAGCCGAGCACGGCATTGACGAACCGTCCTCCATAGGTTCTGAGCGTTCCGACGACAATGCCGATCACGAGGCCGAGCAGCATCGAGGAGACGCTGAGCGACACGGTGACCCACAGCGCCTTGAGGAGAAACGGCCAGCTGTCGACGATCGGTTTGAGGGTGATGTTCAAGAGGGTACGGCCGAGCTGGAAGCCGACCGGGCTTCACCCGCCCGCAACCCCTCCCCACACTGGGGAGGGAAGGGTTCGCCTTCATCCTCCCCTTGCGGGAACGCAGGCTCGAGAAGCGAGCCGGATGGGAGGCTGAAGCACCGAGGCTGCGAATTCATTGCCCTTTCAGCAGCCGCATCTCCTCTGCCGTGACCTTGTCCTTGATCTCGTCATAGACCGACTGCAGCCAGGCGTGGAAGGTCGTGTCCTTCTTGTCGACGGCGAGGCCTACGCCCGTCGACATCTCCTTGCTCTGCAGGCACTCGTCGCCTTGCGGGAACGACACGAGCCCCGGCACCTGCTTGGCGAGCTGCGGCCAGGCGACGTTGTCGATGCTGGCGATGTCGGCGCGCTTGGCCATGATCTCCTCGATCGGCGCATTGGCGCCCGATCCGGTCACGCCCTTGAGCTTGGCTTTGGGAAACCGGGTGGGCGCCCAGGTTTCGGGCGGCGTGCCGGTGAAATATGCGATGGTGATGTCCTCGCGGTTCAGGTCATCGACCGTCTTGGCGTCCTTGAGCTTGGGATTGTCGGCGAGACCGAACATGCACAGGCTGGACTGCGAGTAGACCACGAAATTGGCCACTTCCTGACGTTTCGGCGTCACTGCCAGCGGCGCAATGGAGATGTCGGCCTCGCCGGTCGCCAGGATCGGCACCTTGGTCTCGTGGCTGACCGGCACCACTTCCAGCTTCACGCCGAGCCGCTTCGCATATTCCTCGGCCAGCAGCCAGGCGGGACCGGAGAATTGCGGCCCGCTGCCGCTGGTATTTTCCGGCAGCCACGGAAACTCGCCGATGGCCGCCACCTTCAAGACACCGCGCTGCTTGATGGCATCGATCTTCGGGCTCTGCCCTGGAGCGGGCACCTCGGAGCCGGCAAGCGCCAGCCCGGAGCCGAGAACCACGGCCGCTGCGACGGCGGCGCTGCGGATGAAGCTGCCAAAGGTCATCTTTCCCTCCCTGGGCGTGTTGTTATCGAGCGGCACTCTATACTTTTGCCGGCCTCAGTCGAGAGCGGGCGTTCTATAGGCGACATGGCCGGCTACCCTGATCTCGGTGTCGACGAGATATTTGGCGAGCGCCTCCCGACTGACGTCGATGCCGAGCCCGACTCCTTCCGGCGCTCTGATCTCGCCATTTCCATCTCGGTCGATGTGCTGGACGGTGAGCTCATGCGCGAGGGCCTTCAGTGTTACCGGGTATTCCGCGAGGTGATGGTCGCCAAGGCCGGCATA
>JBIOYR010000135.1:0-69892 GCA_044870245.1 Aestuariivirgaceae bacterium
GACGCGCCCTCGTGTTCCAGCACTTCAACGACGACACGCCGGGGCGCATCGGCGCGCTGCTCGCGGCGATGGACATTCATTGCGATGTCGTCGCCCTGCATCGCGGCGGCGAGATCCCGTCGCTTGCACCCTATGACGCGATGCTGGTGCTGGGCGGCACCCAGCAGGCCTGGCAGGAGGAGGAGTTCCCGTGGCTGCGCGCCGAGAAGCAGGCCATTCGCGAATGGGTCAGCGACCGGGCGAAACCCTATTTCGGCATCTGCTTCGGCCATCAGCTGCTGGCTTCGGCGCTCGGCGGGGAGGTCGGCTATGCGGCAGCGCCGGAGATCGGGGTGACGACGATCGAGATCGCCGGCGAGGGCGATGCCCATCCTTTCTTCGCGGGTCTCGGCGGCCAGCGCCAGGTCATGCAATGGCACACCGCCGAGGTCAAAAGCCTCCCCGCGCAAGCCATCGCGCTTGCCACATCTACGGTGTCGCCGATCCAGGCGATGGCGGTCGACAGCCACGCCATCGGCGTACAGTTCCATTGCGAATGGACGCTTGAGCGGATCCACCGCTGGGGCGTCCTGCCGGGATGGATCAGGGCGCTCGACGAGGCGTTCGGCCCCGGCGGCCATCCGCGGTTCCTCGCCGCCTGCACGCCGGCGATGCCGACGATCGAGGCGATGACCGACCGGTTGTTCGACAATTTCCGGCGCACCGCGAAACTTTGACGCGAAACCTTGGTCGGAGCTCAGCGTTGTTGCTGTCGGGGCCTTTCCGGAAAGGATGCGGCATGCGGCTCGGTCTCTGTCTCGCGATTCTCCTGGTCGCCGTCGCCGGACCGGTGGTGGCGCAAACCTCCAATGTGCGCCAGCCGACGCCGGCCGAGCGCAGCAAGATCGTCGATGTGCTGACGGCGCAGGGCTGCACCACCTTCGGGGAGGCGCGGGTGGTGGACGACACTTTCGAGGTCAAGAATACGCGCTGCGGCGGGGATCAACTTTATGACATCGTTTATGATCGAAATCTCAAAATGATATCCATGAGCGAAAAACCGAAAAATTAGTGCTGTTCGGCACAGCCTCTTCGGGAATCGCGCGCCATAGTGACCTCTACGACTGATCTGGTCGGTGCGGCCGTGCCGTCACCGCGCGGGGGATCATTATGGCAGCAATCGACCATCACATGCTTCTGGCCGAGCTCGGCCGCAAGGTCGCCATACCGGGCCTCGCCTTCGACGAGGACGGCTATTGCTGCCTGAGCTTCGATGAAAGCATCGTCAATCTCGAGTTCCGCACCGACAAGCGCGACTTCCTGATCTATGCCCCAATCGGGCGCATCGAGGGGCATCCGCCGGCCGACTATCTCGGGCGGCTGATGCAGGCGGGCTATGCGGCGGCGCTCGCCAATGGCGGCGGCATCGGGCTCGACCATGTGGCGGGGGCGATCATGTTCGTCCACACGATCCCGATGCGCGGGCTGACGCCGGATGATTTCACCGAGGAGATCCGGCGCATCGTCGATCGCATCGAGACCTGGCAGCGGGTGGTCGAGGAGCTTCGCCATTCACGCGGCAACGGCAAGGGACAAATGGCGGCGGACCAGGCGAATGGCGCCGCGGTGATCAGAGGTTAGGGGTAGCACGAGATGGACCTGAGCTTCGGACGATATCGCGACTTGATTACTAGACCTGATGACAATGGCCGCATCCCTCACGACAATGACTACATCGTGCGGCGGCCCAACAAGGGCCTCGAAATTGTCACCCCTGAACAATGGAAGCGCGAGAAGTGGCAGCAGAAGCAACCGGGCCAGTGGAAGGAAGCCAAGCAGGAGTTCCTCGATTTTCTCGACAGGGAATGGGGAGCAGGCGCCTACAAAGCATCGCCGCATCACCCGCAAGACGGAACGCCTCTCGAAGTGCGCGAAGTCCGATGGATGATCGATTACAACGCTGCGCGCGACCGCATTGCGGCGGAACTGAAGCCCTCGCCGTGGTTGGCCAGAGACTTTCGGAATGTCTTCGTCGACCCGCAGGAAGAAATCGAAAAGATAGATCCGAAATCGCCGCAAATTTGGTTTGCGAACACCCTCGACGACATCGAAATGGACTTCATTGAGCCGGATCGACGGGCGAATGAAGGATTGATTACACCGGCCTTGCCCGAGGAAACGGACAGCCTGCAACAAGTGGTCACGGTGAGGCAGGTGGTCGAGCCAGAACTCGACGATCCTTCGATCGTGTCCCCTGAGAGGAGAGAGCCCCTATCGGCAGCCCAGTTCCGCAATATCGCAAAACAGGACGGTTATCTCCTACTGAGCGCCAATCGGAAAACTGTCGCCGTCTTCTCCCAAGCTGTCTGGGCCGAGTACGACGAAGGGTGGCAGAGGTGTGAGAGCACCAAGGTCAAGAAGGAGTTCGTCAACTGCCTTGCGAGGGAGTATGGCCCGGACATCGCCGAGCTGCTCGGCGCCTATCTTCCAGGAGATGGAAAGCCGCTGACTTCGCGCGATGTTATGGAAATCATCGAGGTTGGGGAGGCGTATCGCTTGGCAGGTGTGGGGGAGGATGAAAAAGCCGAGAATGGGCTCGCCAATGATCCAGAAATCGATGCATTGATCGCTGATCTCGACAGGAGCTTCGACTTTGAATCGCCTGGTCGTCGTCCTCGGGAGTTCCATCGTGAGATACCGGTACCGCCGCCACCGCCGCCCTTTGTGCAAGGACCAGCGACACCGTTTCCTTACCATGGCATTCAGGGTGGGAAATCACGTGTGCCCCCACCGGCGGATGCCCAGCAGCCTCCCGCGCCTCCTCCAGTCGTGGCGCCACAGCCCCAGCCGGCACCGGCGCGTCGGGGTCTGCAGCCCGACAAAACTCGAGGCCCGCGGCCGAATGGTCCGGCGGCGGGGAATTGGTCGAAACCTCAAGCGGCGAAGACGCGGTCCAATCCTGAGGCGGAGCTCATCCAGGACACAGCGTGGAACGAGTTCAATCCGCTCTTGGCGGCAATCGTCAAGCATGTCGCCAGAGCGGAGGACGAGGCCGCCAATCGTCAGCTCGGCAAAAAGAAGGGCAAGGCCGAAGCTGCGGAAACCGAGGGTCAATTCAAACTCGTCGGTGGCGAAAAGGAATTCGCCGATCTCTTCGTGAAGCCGCCCAAGCTCGCCTATCTCGATCAACTCCTCGCAAAGCATCTCGCAAAACATGAGGTGACGACAAATCCACTTTCCGTCTATTTCGACCTGCCAAGGATCATGTGGGACATGCCCGAGAGGGGTGAAGGCGGTCACTACAGGACCGAGCCCGGCAAGCACTGGCTGTTCAGGATGGCAAACGCCGAAACGAAACTCGATGCGCAGCAGGTGATCAGGGAAATCGACGACACGATCGAGCAGCTTGGAAGGATTATCCTGGAGATCGAAAATTCGATGCCCGACAGCGGCAAGGACCGGGCCCTTCTCGTCGATGCAACAAAACGGCTTAGATCAATGGAGAGTTTCCTCAACGAGAAGTCTTCGCCGCTCATGGATCTCAAAGCCCGTTGCGACGAACTCGTGAGGGTTCTTCCAGACGAGGACGAGCTGCCGCCCATCCCGCAGGACAAATGGCTGGCGCTCGACGCGCTCGTGCAGATGGGCATCGGTGACGACCCGACCCAGGACGCTACGACGCTCGCGGCTCTGGCGAACAGGATGAGGAAGGCCGACAATCTGCTTCGCCGCGGGATAATGGAGGGCGAGGGCAAGACGTGGCAGGACATCCATGACGTCGCCTCCGACAGCGACAAAGTACTGCTCAAGGAGTATCGCGATCTGCGGCTCAGAGGCATCGAGCAGAAAGTCAGAGAGACCGGTGTGGTGATGAAGCTTGTCGACGGCAAGGACGGGAATAAACTCTATCACTTCACGATTGATGGAAACGAGGACGAACGGCAAGCCCGCTATTGGCAAACCAATTATCTTCTGAGCACGATCGCCTTCTCAATGGGCGGCGCCTATCGCGATCTGACAAGTGTCTTCGGTTATGAGGAGACGACTCTCGAAAAGCGCGTCGCAGACCAACGCGCGAGAGAGCAGGCTGAATAAGCTACAGCTTGAGCACCAGCTTGCCGAAATTGCCGCCGCCATAGAGCTGCGGCAGCACTTCCGGGAAGGCGTCGAGACCGCCCTCCCGGACATCCTCGCGTAATTTGAGCTTGCCGTCGCGGTACCAGCCGAGCAGTGCTGCGGTCGCTTCCTTGTACTGCCTGGCAAAGTCGAAGACGATGAAGCCCTGGACCCGAAGGCGCATGGTGAGGACGAAGCGCAGGTTCCTGGGCGCCGGCGGCGGCTCGGTGGCGTTATAGGCCGAGATCAGGCCGCACAGCGCCACCCGGCCGAACGGGTTCATCTGGGCGAGCACCGTGTCGAACACGACGCCGCCGACATTCTCGAAATCAACATCGATGCCCTGCGGCGCCGCCGCCCTGAGCGCCCCGGCAAGATCTCGCCCCTTGTGGTCGATAGCGGCGTCGAAGCCGAGCTCCTTGGTGATGAAGGCGCATTTCTCGGGCCCGCCGGCAATGCCGACGGCGCGGGCGCCCTCGATCCTGGCGATCTGCCCGACCACCTGGCCGACGGCACCGGAGGCCGCCGACACCACCACGGTCTCGCCCGGCTTGACGCCCGCGACATGCTTCAGCCCGAAATAGGCGGTGTGACCCGGCATGCCCAAGCCGCCGAGCCAGGTCGGCAGCGAAGCTTCCTTGTCATCGACCTTGAGCACGCCCTTGCCGTTGGAGATGGCGTGGCTCTGGACGCCGAGCAGCCCGGTGACGGCATCGCCGATGGCGAATCTGGGGTTGCGCGACAGCTCGACATGGCCGGCGGCATAGGCGCGCATGACATCGCCGAGCGCCACCGGCTCGACATAGGAGCGGCCCTCGGGGATCCAGCCGCGCATCGCCGGATCGAGCGACACATATTCGATGCGCACCCGGATCTCACCGTCCTCAGGCTCCGCCAGCGGCTCGTCGGCAATGGCGAAATCACCGGCGGCGACCTCACCGACCGGGCGCTTCCTCAGTCGCACCACGCGATTGATCTTGCTCATGCGGTTCTCCTGTCGGGCAGCGCCAGCACCCGCCCCCCCGAGGTCGCCAGCACCTGGATCACAATGGCGCTCATCACCACCACACCGCCGATGAGGGTGCTGACCGGCGGCACCTCGTCGACCGCGAGGAAGACCCAGACCGGCCCGAGCGTCGGCTCGATCAGCGCCAGCAAGGCGAGCTGCGCCGCCGGCACGCTGCGCGATGCCAGGGTGAAAAGGACGAGGCCCAGCGTCAATTGCACCGCGCCCATGAGGGTCACCCACATGTAGTTGGTCCAGCCGATCAGGATCTCGCCGGGCCCGAAGCTCGAGCGCAGCGGGGTCGGCACCAGCAGCACGACAAGGCACAACACGCAGAGAAAGATGCCGTTCCAAATGAGCGCGACGGTCATGTCGGTCTGCTGGCCATAGCGCAGCAGCACCGAATAGCAGGAGAAGCAGAAGGCCGAATAGAGCGCGAGCAAGGTGCCGATGAAGCTGGTGCTGCCGAGACTGCCGGCGACCATGATGCCGAGGCCGACGAGCGCGACCGTCATCGCCCCGATGGTCGCCCAGCCGACCCGCTCGCCGAGCAGCCACCAGGCGAGGAGAGCGGCGCAGAAGGGGCTGATGCCGGACATGAAAATGGACTGCGCCACCGTCGTGTAGAACAGCGACAGGACGAAACAGAGCCCGGCCAGGCCGATGGCGAGGCCGGCAATGAAAGCATTGAGTCCGGCATGGCGGATCACTGCGAAGAGGCGGCGGCCATGTGTCAGGGCCATCCAGGCGACCATCAGGACGAGAGCGGTGAACGAGCGGTAGAGGATGATCTGCCAGCTGTCGATGCCGTCGGTCAGACGCACCAGGATGCCGCCGAGGCTCCAGCAGGTTGCCGCGGCGACCCCCAGCAGGATCCCGAAGCCGTAGCCCGGCACGATGCGCCGCCGCATCAGAGATGCCTCCGCCTCTCATAATTCTTGGCAATGATGGCAAGAAGGAACAGGACAAGAAAGAGGGCAAGCGACAGCGGCAGCCCGTGCGGCCCGAAGACGGCCATGGCGAAGCCGCCGGCGGTGGCGCCGATCAGCGCCCCGGCTCCCCACATGGCGGCAAAGGCGGCCGAGCCGGCGACCAGCTCGTCGCCGTGAAAGCGATCGCCCAGCTCGGCAAGGGCAACGCCGTAAAGGCCATAGCCGGTCGAGCCGATGACCAGCAGCACCGGCCACATGAGCCAGCTGCCCATGCAGAGCGGCAGCACCACAAGGCCGATGATGGTGGCGATGGTGCAGCCGGTCATCACCTGGCGCTTCGGATAAAGATCGGCGAGCCAGCCGATGGGAAATTGTAGGAGGACGTTGCCGGCGACGAGCGCCGTCAGGGCAAGCGATGCCGTCTCGATATCCAGGCCCATGCGCACGCCATAGACCGAGAGCAGGCTCAAGGTCGCGGCGTCGAACACCGCAAAGATGCCGACCGCGGCCAGCAGGATCGGCGCCTTGGGGATGAAGCTGATGAGCGAGGGACGGCGATCGTCGGGCCGGCGGTCGACCTTCGGCTCCTGCACCGAGGCGAGCGGCACCATGGCGATGACCAGCACCGTGGCGCCGATCAGAAACGGGCGCCAGCCCTCGACCCCGATGATGCTGATCAGCAAGGGACCGCAGGCGAAGCTAGCGGAAAGGACGCTGGCATAGAGGGCGACGATCTTGCCGCGATGGCCGTCCTCGGCAAATCTGACCACCCAGGACTCGCTCAGCACGAACAGAGTCGAGACGCTCATCCCCTGAAGAAGGCGGAGAACGAACCACCATTCGATCGACCACAGGATCTTGTAGCCGAGAACGATCAGGGCGGTGACGAAGGCGGCGCCCAGTATGACCGGCTTGACGCCGAAGCGGCGGGCGAGCGGCGGGATCATCAGCGAGGATGTCAGGATGCCGATCGGCGACATCGCGGCGTTGAGGCCGATGAGGTCGTCGGAATAGCCGCGCTCGGCCAGGATCAGCGACAGCAAGGGAAACATCAGGCCGAGCGCGAATCCGAAAACGGCGATCGCAGCCACGGCGGCAATGAGGTTGCGCCAGGCGGACGACGAAATGCCCGGTTTTGTCGCCAGCGTCCGATCCATAGGCAGAGCTTCTGCCGTGGAGGCGGATCGTACGTCAATAAGCGGCCCCGCAGGACAGATATGCGGGGGAAATGCAAGGCAGGTAGGCAACAGGCAATAGGCAGTGATCAGCGCCCTTCCCTACTACCTACTGCTTACTGCCTACTGCCTATTTCCTTCACCGAACCAACTCCCCACGGGCGAGCAGCAGGCCAGCAATGAGACCGACATAAATCGCCGTCAGGGTGATGGCGATTCCAGACGGGCCGAGGAGGTCGAGTGAAAAGCCGGCGAGCGGCGGACCGATGATGCCGCCGACCCCCCACATGGCGCCGAAGGCGGCCGAGCCGGCGACCAGGTCGCTTCCCTGGAAGCGGTCGGCCATGACCGTCATTGCGATGATGTAGACGGCGTAAGCGGAGGTGCCGAGCAGCAGCGCCACCGGCCAGAGCAGCGGGGTCGTCACGACGAAGGGCAGCGACATGGCGAGCAGCGGCGTGGCAATCGCGGCGATCCACAGCACGCCCTGGCGCGACCAGCGATCGGCCAGCCACCCGACCGGATATTGCAGCACGGCATTCCCGGCGATCGCCACCGCCAGCGCCCATGACGCGGTCTTGAGGTCGAGGCCGCTGCGCAGACCGAAGATCGGAAAGAAGGCGAGCATCACCGCATCGAACATGGTGAGGGTGGCGACGGCGAACAGCAGGAGCGGAGCGCGGCGGACAAATCCCAGCATGGTGGTGCCGGCGGTGTGCTCGTGGAGACGGTTGTCGAGGTCAATGAAGAGGAGCGGCAAGGTGCTCAACGACACCAGCATGGCGGCCAGCACGAAGGGGAGCCAGCCCTCGACGCCGGTATAGGGCAACAGGAACGGTCCGACGGAGAAGCCGAGCGACAGCATCGAGCCGTAGATGGCGGCAACCCGGCCGCGGGCGTCGGGCGGGGCGAAGCCGAGGATCCAGGCTTCGCTCAGCGTATAGAGGGTGCCGCCGGCGACCCCGAAGAGGAACCGGGTCGCGAACCACACTTCGATCGCGGGAAACAGCGGAAAGCTCAGCAGCACGAGGATGATGCCGATCATGGCGGCGAGCGCCAGCCGCTTGCCGCCGAAGCGGGCGGCAAGACGCGGGATGAATGGTCCCGAGAGGATGATGCCGAGCGGCCCCATGGCGGCGTTGAGCCCGATCACCGCGGCATCGACGCGGCGGGACTCGAGAATGACATTGAGCAGCGGGTAGGTCAGGCCGAAGCCGATATCGGCAACGACGATGGTGGTGATCGCGGCGATGAGGTTCTTGAGCGAGCCGCGCTCCCCTGCCCGGCTCGGCTCGCGGCTCACGGCCATTTCACGAGAGGGGGCATGGAAGAGAGGATCGACTCGACATTGCCGCCGGTCTTGAGGCCGAACAGGGTGCCGCGATCATAGAGCAGGTTGAACTCGACATAGCGGCCGCGGCGGACGAGCTGCTCGTCGCGGTCGTCATCGGAGAAGGGAAGATTCATGTTGCGAGCCACGAGCCCGGCATAGACCTCGGCGAAGCCCTGGCCGACATCGCGGGCAAAGGCGAGGTCGGCGGCGAAGGTGCCGCTGTTCAGCCAGTCGAAGAAGATGCCGCCGACGCCGCGGGCCTCGCCGCGGTGCGGCAGGTAGAAATAGTCGTCGCACCACGCCTTGAAGCGCGGGTAGTCGGCATTGTCGTGGCGGTTGCAGACCTCCTCCATGGCGGCATGGAAGGCCAGCGTGTCGGGGTGATCGGCGGCGCGCCGCCGGGCGAGGACCGGGGTGAGGTCGCCGCCGCCGCCGAACCACCATCGGGTGGTCACGACGAAACGCAGGTTCATGTGGGCGGCGGGAACATTGGGATTGAACGGGTGGGCGATCAGCGAGATGCCGGTGGCGAAGAACCGGCCATCGTCCTCCGCACCCGGGATCTGCTTGCGAAATTCGGGGCTGAACGCGCCGAACACGGTCGAAACATGGACGCCGACCTTCTCGAACACCCGGCCAGCCATCATTGCCATGACCCCGCCGCCGCCGGGTTCGGCGCCCTCCCCCTGGCGCTGCCACGGCGTCAATACGAACCGGCCGGGCGGGCGGGCGGCAAGCGTGGTTGAGGCGAGCGCGTCCTCCAGCGCCTCGAAACGGCGGAGAAGCGCGTCGCGAAGGCCCTCGAAGGCGGCGCGGCTCTCGGTTTTCTCAAGCTCGAGATCTTGCAGGGCGTCCATCCAAGCTCCTTACCTCGTAACCGCCCGGAGCGCTACGTCTGGCGGCCTGGTTGCGACCTTTGATGGCTGGACAGGGCAACCGGGCGATGCCACATACGCCCTGTGAATCAGCGCGGATCGAGGGTCAGCCGTGTCGACAGCCGAAACAGCCGAGCCTACGAGGCGGGACTTTCTCTACATCACGACTGCAGCAGTCGGGGCGGTGGGCACCGCCTGGGCGTTGTGGCCGTTCATCGACCAGATGAATCCGGATGCCTCGGTGCGGGCGCTGGCATCGATCGAGGTCGATCTCGCACCGGTCGCCGAGGGCCAGGCGATCACCGTCAAATGGCGGGGCAATCCGGTGTTCATCCGCCACCGCACCAAGCCGGAGATCGAGGCTGCCAAGAAGGTGCCGCTGGACGATCTGGTCGACAACGAGGCGCGCAACGCCAATCTGCCCGAAGGCGCGCCGGCGACCGACGAGAACCGGGTGGTGGGCGGCAAGGAGAACATGCTGGTGATGCTCGGCGTGTGCACCCATCTCGGCTGCGTGCCGATCGGCAATGAAGGCGACTATACGGTGGTCGAGAACAATGTGAAGATGGGGGGCTGGTTCTGCCCGTGCCACGGCTCGCATTACGACACCGCGGGTCGGATCAGGAAGGGACCGGCGCCGGAAAACCTCCACGTCCCGCAATACGCCTATATCAGCGACACCAAGATCCGCATCGGATGACAGGAGCCAGATGATGGCCGAGCATGCGCGCCACGAGTTCAAGAATCCGGTCGCCCGATGGTTCGACTCGCGCCTGCCAATCCTGAGCCTCGCCAAGGGGCATGTGATCGACTACCCGACGCCGCGCAACCTCAATTATTTCTGGACCTTCGGCGGCATTCTCGCGGTGATGCTGGTGGTGCAGATCATCAGCGGCGTCGTGCTGGTGATGCATTTCACGCCGCATGTCGACTTCGCCTTCGATTCGATCGAGGAAATGCGCCGTGACGTGAATTACGGCAACATCATCCAGAAGATGCATCAGGTCGGCGCGTCGATGTTCTTCCTCGCCGTCTATATCCACATCTTTCGCGGCCTTTATTACGGCTCCTACAAGGCGCCGCGCGAGGTGCTGTGGATGATCGGCGTGCTGATCCTCCTCGTCATGATGGCGACGGCGTTCCTCGGCTATGTGCTGCCATGGGGCCAGATGAGCTTCTGGGCGGCGAAGGTGATCACCAATCTGTTCTCGGCGATCCCGTTTTTCGGCGACTCGATCGTGACCTGGCTGTGGGGCGGCTATTCGGTGGACAATCCGACCCTCAACCGGTTCTTCTCGCTGCACTATCTTTTGCCATTCGTGCTGGTGGGGCTGGTGTTCCTGCATATCTGGGCGCTGCATGTGCCGGGGAACAATAACCCGGTCGGGGTCGAGGTGCAGTCGGGGCAGGACACGGTGCCGTTCCATCCCTATTACACGATGAAGGATCTCTATGCGATCGTGGTGTTCCTGCTTCTGTTCGCCGCCTTCATGTTCTTCGCGCCGGACTATCTCGGGCACCCGATCAACTATGCCAAGGCCGATCCGCTGGTGACCCCGTCGCATATCGTGCCGGAATGGTACTTCCTGCCGTTCTACGCCATCCTGCGCTCGATCCCCGACAAGCTCTTGGGCGTCATCGCGATGTTCGGCTCGATCCTGATCCTGTTCGCGCTGCCATGGCTCGACACCTCGAAAGTCCGCTCGGCCAACTACCGGCCGGTCTATCGGCAGTTCTTCTGGCTCCTGGTGATCGACTGCATCATTCTCGGCATTGTCGGCTCCAATCCGCCGGAAGGGGCGTGGCTGACCATCGGGCGGATCGCCACCGCCTATTACTTCCTGCACTTCCTGGTGATCATGCCGCTGGTCGGCTTCCTCGAGGTGCCGCGACCGGTGCCGGCATCCATCTCCGAGGCGGTGCTGCCGCCGCGGTCCGAATTGCGTGCCGCCGAGTGACGGGGGCCTCGAGGTGTCGATCATGAGCCGCTTGACCCCGTTTCTTGCCGCAGCACTGCTTGGACTGATGGCGCAGCTCGGGCCGGCGCTCGCCGCCGAGAAGCTCCCCGCCAAGGACGTCGCGTTCAGCTTCGAGGGACCGTTCGGCACCTTCGACCGGGCGCAGGTGCAGCGCGGCTATCAAGTCTACAAGGAGGTGTGCTCCGCCTGCCATTCGATGTCGCTCATGCGCTTTCGCAATCTCGGCGAGCCGGGCGGCCCGGAGTTTCCGCCGGAGCAGGTCAAGGCGATTGCAGCGGAGTACAAGGTGACCGACGGGCCGGACGCCTCGGGCAACATGTTCGAGCGCCCGGCGCTGCCGTCCGATGCCTTCGCCAAGCCGTTCCCCAACGACAATGCGGCGCGGGCGGCGAATGGCGGGGCGCTGCCGCCGGACCTGTCGCTCATCACCAAGATGCGGGCCGGCTGGTCGGGCAGCCTGAAGACGCTGTACACGACCCAGCTCATCAAGGGCATGGGCGGGCCTGAATATGTCTATTCGGTCCTCACCGGCTATCAGGACCCGCCGCCGGAGCTGGCCGCCGAGGCGCCCGAGGGCAAGCACTACAATCCCTATTTCGAGAACGGTCATTGGATCGGCATGCCGCCGCCGCTCACCGAAGGCAGCGTGACTTATGCCGACGGCACCCCGGCGACCGTCGACCAGATGGCGAAGGACGTGTCGGCGTTCCTTGCCTGGGCGGGCGAGCCGAAGATGGAGGAGCGCAAGCGCATCGGCTTCCAGGTGATGGTCTTCCTGGCGGTCTTCGCGGGGCTGCTCTATCTGGTCAAGCGGCGCATCTGGGGGCGGCATGAACCGTAAGGGAGGCAGCAGGCATTAGTCGGTAGGTCGTTGCCGTGCTCCATTTCCACTGCCTACTGCCTTTGAACTCTGCCCTTCGACGAGAGGACACCCGCTATCATGACCAAATCAGTTCTCGGAGTGATCGGCGGTTCCGGCGTCTATGACATGGCGATGGACGGCTCCCACTGGGAGTCGATCGCCTCGCCCTGGGGCGAGACCTCGGATCAATTCCGCATCGGGACCATCCATGGGATGGAGGTGGTGTTCCTGCCGCGCCACGGTCGCGGCCATCGCATTCCACCGAGCGCCATCAACTACCGGGCCAATATCGATGCGATGAAACGGGCCGGCGTCACCGATCTCGTGTCGATCTCGGCCTGTGGCTCGTTCCGCGAGCATCTGCCGCCGGGCACCTTCGTCATCGTCGACCAGTTCATCGACCGAACCTTTGCGCGCGAGAAGAGCTTCTTCGGAACCGGCTGCGTGGCGCATGTGTCGCTGGCCGAGCCGATCTCGCCGCTGCTTGCCGACCGTGTCGAGGCGGCGGCGCGGAAGGTCGGCATCAGCTGCTATCGCGGCGGCACCTATCTGTGCATGGAAGGGCCGCAATTCTCCAGCATCGCCGAGTCGCAGCTCTATCGCCAATGGGGCTGCGACGTCATCGGGATGACCAACATGCCGGAAGCGAAGCTCGCCCGGGAGGCCGAGCTCTGCTACGCCACGGTGGCGATGGTCACCGACTTCGATTCCTGGCATCCCGGTCACAGCACCGTCGACATCCAGGCGATCCTCGAGGTGGTGCGCGCCAATTCCGGCAACGCCTCGCACCTCGTCACCGAGATCGCCCTGAACTTCCCGGCCGAGCACGAGCCCTGCCCGATCGGTTCCGACCGAGCGCTCGAGCATGCCATCATCACAGCCCCGGAGCAGCGCGATTCCAAGCTTGTCGCCAAGCTCGATGCGGTGGCCGGGCGGGTGCTCAACCGCTGAAACCAAGCGCTGAAGGCAAGACCCATGGACCTCAGGAACGGCTTCGACATCAAGCGCTACATCCGAACCATCCCCGACTATCCCAAGGCCGGCATCCAGTTCCGCGACATCACCACGCTGCTCGCCGATCTCCACGGGTTCCGGGCGGCGGTCGACGAGCTGAGCTGGCCGTTCCTCAAGGGCAATATCGACTATGTGGCCGGCATCGAGGCGCGCGGCTTCATTCTCGGCGGGGCGGTGGCGCATGTGCTGGGGCGCGGCTTCGTGCCGATCCGCACGAAGGGAAAGCTCCCGGGAAAGGTGGTCGGCCAGGACTATTCTCTTGAATATGGCGTCGACCGTATCGAGATCCATGCCGATGCCATCCATGGCAAGGACCGGGTGCTGCTGATCGATGATCTGGTGGCGACCGGCGGCACCGCCAATGCCGCGATCGATCTCATCCGCAAGTCCGGCGGCGAGGTGGTGGCGGCGGCCTTTGTCATCGACCTGCCCGATCTCGGTGGGGCGGCGAAGCTCAGGCAGAAGGGTGTCAAGGTGCATACGCTGGTCGAATTCGAAGGAGAGTGACGGTCATGAAGATCGCCGGCAAGCATTACCGCTCGATATGGGTGGATAATGATGGCTGGGCAGTGCACATCTTCGATCAGACGCGGCTGCCGCATGCCGTCGAGATTCTGACATTGACGAGCATGGAGGATGCGGCGCGGGCGATCGAGACCATGCAGACGCGCGGCGCGCCATTGATCGGGGCCACCGCCGCCTACGGGCTCTGCCTGGCGCTTCGGGAGGATTCCTCCGACGAGGCGCTGGAGCAGGCGGCGTCCCGGCTCAAGCGAACCCGGCCGACGGCGGTCAATCTGGCCTGGGCGGTCGATGAGATCATTGCCGCGGTCAGGAACCGGCCGCGTGCCGAGCGGGTGGCGGCGGCTTATGCCCGGGCCGACGAGATCGCCGATGACGATGTCGCGACCTGCCGGGCGATCGGCGCCCATGGCGTCCGGCTGATCCGCGAGGTCGCGGTCAAGCATCCGGCACGGGCGGTCAATGTGCTGACTCATTGCAATGCCGGGTGGCTGGCAACGGTCGACTGGGGCACCGCGCTGGCACCGATCTACATGGCCCATGACGAAGGGATCGAGGTCCATGTCTGGGTGGACGAGACACGGCCGCGCAATCAGGGCGCAGCCCTCACTGCCTTCGAGCTTGGCGCCCATGGCGTGCCGCACACCATCGTCGCCGACAATGCCGGCGGCCATCTGATGCAGCATGGAAAGGTCGATTTGGCGATCGTCGGCACCGACCGGACGACCCGGACAGGCGATGTCGCCAACAAGATCGGCACCTATCTCAAGGCGCTGGCAGCGCGCGACAACGGGGTGCCGTTCTATGTGGCGCTGCCGCACTCCACCATCGACTGGACGGTGCGCGAGGGCTTGAGCGAGATCCCGATCGAGGAGCGCTCGCCGCAGGAGATGACCCATGTCACCGGGCGCAGCGCCGACGGCTCGATGGTGTCGGTGCAGCTGTCGTCGCCCGGCAGCCCGGCGGCCAATCCGGCCTTCGACATCACCCCGGCGCGGCTGGTGAGCGGCCTCATCACCGAGCGCGGCATCTGCGCGGCAAGCGAGGAAGGGCTGTTGTCGCTCTATCCGGAGAGGAAAGAAGCAGTTTGCAAATAGGCAGTCGGCAGTGAGCGATGTTCCGACTGCCTACTGCCTATTGCGCGTACTTGCCTCAGCTGGCGGCCCTGATCACCCGGGCGCGGACCTGCGACATGAGGGTGTCATAGGCGCGCAGCTGAGTCGGGTCGAGGATCCGCGACAGCGCCGCCCGCTCGCGGGCGCCGATGGCGAGAAGCTCGGAGGAGGCCCGCTGCAGCTTGCCGATATCGGGACGGGCATTGGGATTGATGCCGTAGCGCTTGAACACCCGGCTGCGCTGGCTGCGGCTCTGGGCGAGGATCTTCTGCGCCTGGGCGCGCTGCGAACCCTTGAGCTTCAACGTGCCGACGATGTTGGCATCGTAGACCGACGCCTGCACGGGCACGCTCGCAATCGGCATGGCGAATGCCGTGGCCGCCGCGAGGAGCAAGACGAAGCGCCAGGGCGAACGGAACTGCGTCATCAACTCTTCTCCTTCTTGGATTGGAAAACCGATCGAACGCTCAGAGGTTGAACCTGAAATGCATGACGTCGCCGTCGGCGACGACATAGTCCCGGCCTTCCAGGCGCAAGCGACCAGCGTCTCTGGCGCCAGCCTCCCCGCCCAGTCTCACATAGTCATCATAAGCGATGGTCTCGGCCCGGATGAAGCCACGTTCGAAATCGGTGTGGATAACTCCCGCCGCTTCGGGCGCGCGGGTGCCCTGGGTGACCGTCCAGGCCCGCGCCTCCTTGGGGCCGACGGTAAAGTAGGTGATGAGCCCGAGCAGGTCGTAGCCGGCACGGATGACCCGGTTGAGCCCGGGCTCGGTCAGCCCGAGCGCCGCGAGATAATCCTGCTGGTCGTCGGGACCGAGCATGGCGATCTCGCTTTCGATCTTGGCCGACACCACGACGGCCTTGGCACCTTCGGCAACGGCTCGGGCGGTAACGAGGCGCGACCCGGCATTGCCGCGATCGGCCGATTCCTCCTCGACATTGCAGACATAGAGCACCGGCTTCGAGGTCAGGAGGCCGAGCGCCTGAAAGGCCCGCTCCTCCTCGGGCGCCCGCCTCACCAGCCGGGCCGGCTTGCCGGCCCGCAGGAGATCGAGGGCGCGGGTCATGCGCGAGAGCGTTTCCCTCGCCTCCTTGTCGCCGCCCTTGGCCCGCTTCTCCAAGGCGATGGCGCGCTTTTCGAGGCTGTCGAGATCGGCAAGCATCAGCTCGGTCTCGACCGTCTCGATGTCGGCAATGGGATCGATCCGGCCCTCGACATGGGTGACCTCGCCATCGTCGAAACAGCGCACGACATGGGCGATGGCATCGACCTCGCGGATATTGGCCAGGAACTGATTGCCGAGCCCCTCCCCTTGCGAGGCGCCGCGCACCAGGCCGGCAATATCGACGAAGGTCAGGCGGGTCGGGATGATCTGGGCACTCTCGCCGATCTTCGCGAGGGTCGCCAGCCGCGGATCGGGCACGCCGACATCGCCGACATTGGGCTCGATGGTGCAGAACGGATAGTTGGCCGCCTGGGCTGCCGCCGTCTGGGTCAAGGCATTGAACAGGGTCGACTTGCCGACATTCGGCAAACCGACGATACCGCATTTGAAGCCCATCACTGCCGCCCCTTGCCGGTCAGCGGCTCGCCCATTGCACTGCCGCCCCGCGGCGCCGGGTTGAGGGCGAGATGGATACGGTTCTGCAGGGTCGCAAAATCGCCGCGACCGATCAGATCGGCCTCGACCGCGACGGCATGGACGAGATCCTCGGCAAGGGCCAGCTCGGCCTTGGTGAAATCATCAAGGACGTAATGGTGCACCAAGGCCTTCTCGCCAGGATGGCCGATGCCGAGCCGGATGCGGTGGAAGGCAGGACCGACATGCGCCTCGATCGAGCGCAGGCCATTGTGCCCGGCATGGCCGCCGCCGGTCTTGGCGCGGACCTTGCCCAAGGGCAGATCGAGCTCGTCATGGAGGACGATGATCTTGTCGGGCGGGATCTGGAAGAAGCGGGCGGCCTCGCCGACGGCGCGGCCGGAATCGTTCATATAGGTCTGGGGCCTGAGCGCCAGCACCCTGGTGCCGCCGAGCAAGCCTTCCGCCACCTCGGATTGAAATTTCCGGCGCCAGGCGCCGAAGCCATGGCGGCGGGCAATGGCATCGATCGTCACGAAGCCGATATTGTGCCGGTTGGCAGCATATTTCAGGCCCGGATTGCCAAGCCCGACAAGGAGAAGCATGACGCGATTCCCAAGCGGAGCCGGCAGGACCCGGCAGCCGGTTTACTTCTTCTTCTCTTTCTCTCCGCCGCCCTTGGCCGGCTGAGCGGCCGCGGCGGCTGCAGGCGGTGCCTTCTGGGCAGTTGCCGGGACCTCTGCACTCGGGGTCGCGGCCGTGGCCTCGGCCGCTTCGGCAGTGGTGGTCTCCTCCTCCTTGCCGCCGGCACCGGCGATGGTTGCGATCGTGAAGTCGCGATCGCTGATCACCGGCTGCACATTGGGCGGCAGCTTGACGCGGCTGATATGGATCGAGCCGCCGATCTCCCAGCCGGTGAGATCGATCTCGATCTGCTCAGGAATGCTGTCGGCCGGACAATAGAGCTCGATCTCGTGGCGCACGATGTTGAGGACGCCACCACGCTTCAATCCCGGCGAAGCCTCGTGATTGGAGAAATGCACAGGGACCGCGACCGAGATGCGCTGACCGGCGCCAAGGCGGAGAAAATCGACATGGATGACGCGGTCCCTGACGACGTCGAACTGGAGATCGCGAGGAATGGCGCGGACCTTTTCGCCGCCGATCTCGACATCGACCAGGGTGGACAGGAAGCGACCGGTCTCCACTGCTTTCCACAGCTGCTTGTAGTCGAGGGCCACCGATTGCGGCTCCTTCTCGCCGCCGTAGATGACGCCTGGAACCAGCCCGTCGCGACGGGCGGCACGGGCAGCGCCCTTCTTGCCGTTCTTGCGCGCCGACGCCTTCAATGAAATGACCTTCGCCATCGCCAAACTCCCTCGGCCCTTTGGAAATTCGAACGGAGCCGCATTGGCTCCGCCGCAAGGCCCGGCGCTGCCTCCAGGGGTGAACGGTCGCCCGGCGGGCGGGCTTATACCGCCGACCTGGCGCAAATACAACCCCGTAGGGGGCATTCGGCAGATAGGCAATAGGCAGTGATTCGTGCTGTTCGCCCGCCTACCGCCTAATCCCTACTGCCTTTTCAGTCGAACAGGCTCGACACCGATTCCTCGCGCGAGGTGCGCCCGGCGGCCTCGCCGATCAGGGGCGCGATCGACAGCACCCGGATGTTGCGCGACACCCGCACCGCCTCGGTCGCCTGGATCGAATCGGTGATCACCAGCTCCTTGAGCTTCGAGGCGGTGATGCGGGCCACCGCACCGCCCGACAGGACGCCATGGGTGATGTAGGCGCAGACATCGGTGGCGCCCTCCTGGAGCAGCGCCTCGGCGGCATTGCACAGGGTGCCGCCGGAATCGACGATGTCATCGACCAGGATGCAGCTGCGGCCACGCACGTCGCCGATGATGTTCATGACCTCGGACTCCCCTGCCCGCTCGCGCCGCTTGTCGACGATGGCGAGCGGTGCGCCGATGCGCTTGGCGAGCCCGCGGGCGCGGACCACGCCGCCGACGTCGGGCGAGATCACGGTGAGATTGGCGCCATCGAAGCGCTCGCGGATGTCGCGGACCATCACCGGGCCGGCGAACAGGTTGTCGGTCGGAATGTCGAAAAAGCCCTGGATCTGCCCGGCGTGGAGGTCGAGCGTCAGCACCCGGTCGGCGCCGGCGCGCTCGATCATGTTGGCGACGAGCTTGGCGGAGATCGGGGTGCGGGGGCCGGGCTTGCGATCCTGCCGGGCATAGCCGAAATAGGGCATGACCGCGGTGATGCGGCGCGCCGAGGCGCGGCGCAGCGCATCGATGATGATCAGGAGCTCCATCAAATGGTCGTTGGCGGGAAAGGAGGTGGATTGGATGACGAACACATCCTCGCCGCGGACGTTCTCCTGGATCTCGACGAACACCTCCATGTCGGCAAAGCGACGGACGACGCATTTGGCCAGTGGCAGATGGAGATAGGCAGCGATCGCCTCGGCCAACGGTCGATTGGAATTTCCGCAGACGATCTTCATGCGCCATCTCCGCCGTTCGCACGATGACGGGTCTATTACAATTGGATCAAGGAAATGCCAACTGGCGGATTGGCTTAGAGCACTCTATTTCCGGACGCTGTTGACAACCTGGAAAATGCCCTCGGAGGCAGCCTGGGTCGCATAATAGGCCGTGTCGCCCCAGCCCTTGTCGAGCGAGCCTGACGGTACGTCATTTGCCTGCTTGATGGTGCCGACGACCTTGCCGTCGGGCAACTTGACGATCCAGTCCACCCGGACCCGCTGGTTCGTCCCGGAGGGCGGGCCCAGCGCCACCTCGCCGACAATGGTGAAGGCGTCGGCCCGTTCCGCCTCGAGCACCGGCCAGCCGGCCTCGGTGAGGGTGCGGCGCATGGCCAGCACCAGCTCTTCATTGCCCTTGCCGGGCGAGCCGCGCACCGCGGTGACGGCAACGGCGCGAATCTCCGTGCGATTCCCCGGTGCGGGCGGCGGTGGGATCACCGGCGGTGGTTCGGCGGTGGCGACGGCGGCACCGGGGGGCTGGGCCGCACCAGGCGCCGGTGGCGGGGTGGGCGCCGGCGGCGCAACCGGGACACCGGCAGCGGCGGCGGCTGCGAGCGAGCCGTAATAGGTCTCGTAATCAATGTCCCGCTCGGCGTCGGGACCGGCCCTGGCAAAGGCGTCGAGGGGCGGCGGCATGCCCCCGCCGCGGGTTGCGAAGCCAAGCTCGGCGAGGCGGCTGGACAGGCCCTCGGCGGTCACGGCGGCGATGCGCAGAAGCATGGTCGTGGTGACCGAGGCCCAGGGATCGGTGCCGTTCAAGGGCGCCTGCTCGGCACCCTCGATGACATGCAGGACACCGCCGGTGTTGCCGGTGAGAACCCAGCGGTAGGACAGGCTCACCACGGTCCCTTGCGGGGTGGCGCCGAAGGTGCCAGCAAGCTTGTAGCCCTCGGCAAAGCTGCCCTGGACGATGCCGACATTGCGGCGGGCCGCCGTCTTGGCCAGCGCCAGCGCAAGAATGCCGGCACGCTCGGGCGGCAAGCTCTCCATGGCGGTGACAGCGATCGGCGGTGGCTGCCGCGCCGACAGCGGCGCCAGCGCGTTCTTGGCAAAGGGGGACCGGCCGCCGGTGCAGCCGGCGTTGAGAACGAGCCCGGCGAGGAGCAGAAGGGTTGCCGCCGCCCGGCAAAGTCCAGCGATTGCGCGCGCCGCCGTCACTCCCGCTACCGAACGATGAGATCGACCGGATGCCGCGACAGCGGCTCGGGCGGGCCCTCGCCGATGATGTAGGTGCGCCCCAACGTCATCGCCGTCTGGCTGTCGGAGTCCATCAGGATCATATGGGCGAACATCACCATCCCGGGTTGCAGCAGGAAGGGGTTGCCGTGATAGAACATCGGCGCGTCCATCCAGGACGGGGTGAATTTGGCACCGAGCGAGTAGCCGCAGGCGTTGAGACGATGACGCGTCATGCCATGCTCGTCGGCAATTCTTGCATGGGCATCGAACACCTCCCCTGCGGTGTGTCCCGGTCGCATCACCGCCTCGCAGGCCTTCAGCGCCGCCACCGCCGCTTCATGCATCGCGACATGCCGGCGAGTCGGCTCCCCGATGACAATCGTGCGCATCAGCGCGGCATGATAATGGCGGTAGACGCCGGCAAACTCCAAGGTGAGCTGGTCGTTGTTCGACAACCTCCGGCGGCCGGACTTGTAGCGGCAGAGAAGGGCATCGGGGCCCGAGCCGATGATGAACTCGTTCCCTGGATAGTCGCCGCCGCCGGCGAAGATCGCGGCCTGCTGGGCGGCCAGGATCTCGCCCTCATCGGCATTGGCGCCGCTCGCCGCGATACCGGCGAGGAGCGCCTTGTCGCCGAGCTCGCCGGCTTTGCGGACATAGGCGAGCTCGGCCGGTGATTTCAAGGCGCGCAGCCGGCTGACGAGGTCGGATTGATCGACCAACCGGCAGAAGCCGTCGAGCGCCTCATCGACCTGCTTGCCATTGTAATGGGTGAGGCCATAAGCGTTGGTCTCGATGCCCAGTCGCTTGCCGGCGCAGCCGAGATCCTCGAGCATGGCGCGCAGCTGATCGGCGGGGCGCGCGCCCGCCTCGTCGGTCCAGATGCGGATGTCCTCGATGATCGAGGTGTGCTGCGCCTGCCTCAGATCGGCCGAGCGGGTCAGCAATGCCAGGCGGCCATCGGCGCCAAGATAGAGGCACTGGAAGAAGCAGAAGCCGAAGGTGTCGTAGCCGGTGAGGTAGTACATGCTCTCCTGGTTGAACATCAGGAGCCCGTCGAGCCTTTCCTTGGCAAGCTCGCGGGTGACCATGTCGATGCGGTCGCGGTACTCCGTCTTTTCGAAGTGCAAAGCCAATTCTTCCTCCCTTTCCTGGCGACCCGTCAGGGTTCGAGCATCACCGCCGAGATCTGGCGGCCATAGTCCGTCTCGCCGCGATGGGTGGCGCGGCGATAGCTGAAGAAGCGCTGTTCCTCCCGATAAGTGCAGGCCCTGACGATCTCGACCTGCTGGAGGCCCAAGGCTTCGAGCCGGTAGGCGCAATAGGCCTGGAGATCGAAGCGGTGATGGAGCGGCCGGTCGCTCGCGACGAAGAAGCGGGCATTGCCCGGCTCGCTTGCCAGGAAGCGATCGTAGAAGTCCTGCCCCACCTCATAGGCGGCCTGGCTGATGGCCGGGCCGATGGCCGCGACGATGTGGCGGCGGTGGCCGCCGAGGCGCTCCATCTCGTCGATGGTCGATTCGAGCACCCGCCCGACGGCGCCCTTCCAGCCGGCATGGGCGGCGCCGACGATGCCGACGGTGGTGTCGGCCATGAGCACCGGAGCGCAGTCGGCGGTGAGGATGGCGATGGCAATGCCGGGGCGGCGGGTGACGAGACCGTCGGCTTTTGGCCGGGCGCTCTCGTCCCATGGCTCGGTCACCTGCATGACGGTGTTGCCGTGAACCTGAAAGACCGACAGGAGATTCGCCGGCTCGGCGCCGAGAGCCTCGGCCACCGACTGCCGGTTGCGGCGCACCGTGGAGAGATCATCGCCCGAGCCGAGGCCGCAATTGAGCGAGGCGTAGAGACCCTGAGAACAACCGCCCTCGCGGGTGAAGAAGCCGTGGCGCAGGCCTGCGATTTGTCCCAGTCCGGCAGCCTCGATCATGGTTCACCCCGGGGTAAAGGGAAATGGCGGCGGCAGGTTGGGATGGCCGGCGCCCAGGACCTTGAACAGGTGCCCCATCTGGTCGGCGGCCGCAAGCCTTGCCGCCGCTGCGGCGATCTCGGCGCGGATGGCCGGGGGCTGGTTGCGCTCGAGGGCGGCGACCCTGGCGCCAAGCCCCATGGCGGCGAGGAAGCCTGCCTGATCGATCAGGGAATAGGCCGCTGCGCCGGCTTGCCGCAGGCAGTTTGCGAGGCTTGCGAAATCGACATGGGAGGTGATGTCGGCCTCACCCGGATGCGCCAGCGGATCGGCCCGGCGATGGCCTGAGACCGCCTGGAGGGTGTCGCCGGTGGCCGATGCCGGATGACCGTAGTCGATGATCAGCGCCAGCGACGGTGCCGCGGCCAGCCGCGCACCGATCGCAGCGGCAAGCCGGCAGCGTTCGGGAGCGATCTCGGCGATCGCCCCCTCGCCGGCATCGAGGGCCCAGGCGGGCACGAGATCGTCGGCGACCGGATCGGGTGCGAGGCCGAGGGCGAGATTGCCGGTCTGATCGAGCCCCACCACCCGCTCATGCCAGCGGCCGCCCCTTCGCTGGAGCTGCCGGATGGCGATGGCGTCGAAGAATTCGTTGGCGACGAGAATGATCGGGCCTTGCGGAACCTCGTCGAGCCGCCCATGCCAGGCGACACCTTCGGCGGCGCCGGCGAGGGTCCGACGCTGCAGGGCGGCGAGCGTCGGGCTCGTCTCGACGAGGTGAACGCGGGCAGCAGCGCCGAAGGCCGGGGCGATGCGGCAGGCCCTGAGCAGATCGGCCATCAGCGTGCCGCGGCCGGGACCAAGCTCGACCAGGCGGAGCGGATCGGGCCGTCCGATGAGCTCCCAGGCGGCAAGGCACCAGATACCAATCAGCTCGCCGAAGATCTGCGACACCTCGGGCGCGGTGATGAAGTCGCCCTGCCGGCCGAAAGGCATTCGCGCCATGTAATAACCGTGCCGCGGATGGGCGAGGCAGAGCGTCATGTAGCGGTCGATGGTCAGCGGACCGTCGCTCGCGATCATTTCCTTGATGATGGTCTCGAGCGTGCTCATCCGGAGCTGCGGGCGCGCAGGATGAGCCAGATGCCGATGGCGATGAGCGGCAGCGACAGCAGCATGCCGGCGGTGAGAAAGCCGATGACCGGGCCGAGCTGGGCGTCAGGCTCGCGGAAGAACTCGACGAAGAAGCGTGCGATGCCATAGCCCAATGCAAAGATGCCGGCGACCAGGCCGGGCCGCGCCAGGGCATGATAGCGGTCGGTGGCGACCTTGATGACGATGAAAAGGGCGAGCCCTTCCAGAACCGCCTCGTAGAGCTGGCTCGGATGGCGCGGCTCCGGCCCGCCATCGGGAAAGACCATGGCCCAGGGAACGGTGGAGGCCCGGCCATAGAGCTCGCCATTGATGAAATTGGCGAGGCGACCGAGCCCGAGGCCGATCGGCACGCCGGTGGCGGCGAGGTCGAGCAGCCGATCGAGGCCGATGCCGTGCCGTCGCCCAAAGGCCCAGGCGGCGATGATCACACCGAAGAAGCCGCCATGGAACGACATGCCGCCGTGCCAGACCTCGAGAATGGCGAGCGGGTGGGCAAGATAATGCGGCAGATTGTAGAACAGCACATAGCCGAGCCGGCCGCCCAGCACCACGCCGAGGGTGGCCCAGAGGAGGAAATCGTCGAGCTGCTGTGCCGTAACCGGCGGGCCGCCCGGCTCCCATAATTCGGGGCGCCGCACCAGATGCTTGGCATAGGCGACGGCGAGCAGCAGGCCGAAGACATAGGCAAGCGCGTACCAGCGGATGGCGAGCGGGCCGATCGAGAAGGCGACGGGATCAATCTCCGGAAAGGGGACGGCATAAAGGGGTGGCATGTCGCGGCGACACTGGGCTGAAGGCGGTGATTTGGTCAATCCACCTTGAATGAGGCCCGGTTGCGACATAGTTGTCTGGACGGCGACGATCTCAGAAAGGGCCATGCCATGACCACGACCTCCTCGCGTTTCTTCGACGAGATCGCCAAGCTGATGAACAGTGCCGCCGGGGCCGCTCAAGGGGTGCGCCGCGAGATCGACACGCTGGTCAAGGCGCAGGTCGAGCGCGTGCTCAACGAGCTCAATGTGGTGCAGCGGGAGGAATTCGACGCGGTCAAGGAGATGGCGGGCCGTGCTCGGGAGGAGAACGAGCGGCTGCAGGCACGGGTGGCGGAGCTCGAGCGGCAGGTCCCCGGAACGGTCGGAAAGGCCGCACCGCAATCGCAATCCACCACCCAGCCGAGTCCGGCACCGCCGCCGTTCCCGGCAAACGAGTCCGGCAGCGGCGGACCATCGGCAAGCGGTGCCTGAGAGGCACAGAAGTCGCGCTTCATATCCGACAAATCGATCTCGGGTCTTGATGCGCGACTCGCGATTGGGCAACTTCTTGTTTGGTGGCTAGGGCATTGATTCGGGGGGCCAATCGGGGAGCCTCCAGCGCGGTCCTTGCCTCCTGAGATCACTTACTGGCGGTGCCGTCGGGCACCGCGGGGGGAACAAAGATGACGGCTGCTGCCCCTTTGCTCGTCGAGGACGCTCCCAATCCCATCGACAAGATCGAACACCTCGCCGCACGGCACGACTGGTTCGTCGACCGGCCGGGCGACGACGAGGTCAACATGATCGTCGCCGGCGGTTGGACCGACCTTCATGTCAGCATCAATTGGCGCGAGGATCTCGAAGGGCTGCACATCGCCTGCTCCTTCGACCTCAAGGTTCCGTCGAACCGGCGCGGCGAGGTTGCCCGGCTGGTGACGCTGATCAACGAGCAGCTCTATTTCGGTCACTTCGATCTATGGGCGAGCGAGGGGACGCTGTTGTTCCGCAACGGTCTCCTGCTGACCGGCGGGGCGCAGGCGAGCGAAGCGCAATGCGAGGCGCTGATCGATCTGGCGCTCGACGCCTGCGAGCGGTATTTTCCGGCCTTCCAGTTCGTGATCTGGGCCGGCAAAACCGCCGATGATGCGATGCGATCCTGCTTGATCGAGACCATGGGTGAGGCATGAGCCTGCCGCTTGGCGGCACGCTTGCACTGATCGGCGCCGGGAAGATGGGCGGCGCGCTGCTCGAAGGCTGGCTCAGGCAGGGCATCGACCCGGCGCAGGTGGTGGCGTTCGATCCGCATCCGCCGCCCGAGATGGCGGCCGTTCTGAAAGACCGCAATATCCGGCACAATCCTGACCCGAGGACGCTCGAGCGCCTCGAGGTGGTGCTGGTGGCGGTCAAGCCGCAATTCATGGACGAGGCGCTGGCACAGGCGGAGCCGCTGGCGCAGCATCGTCCGCTCGTCATCTCGGTCGCGGCGGGCAAGACCATCGCGACCTTCGAGCAGTGGTGCGGCAACGAGGCACCGGTGGTCAGGGCGATGCCGAACACACCGGCCGCGGTCGGCCGGGGCATCACCGCGATGGTGGCCAATGCCCATGTCGATGCACGGCAGCGGGCGCTGGCCCTCGCGCTGCTCTCGGCGGTCGGCGAGGTGGTGACGCTCGATGACGAGGCGCTGCTCGATGCCGTCACCGCGGTCTCGGGTTCGGGTCCGGCCTATGTGTTCTATCTCACCGAATGCCTGGCGGCGGCGGGACGAGCGGCCGGGCTCGACGCGGCGCTGGCGGTGCAGCTTGCCCGCGCCACCGTTGCCGGGGCCGGCGAGCTGATGCGCCAGAGCGGCCTGCCGGCGGAGGTGCTGCGGCAGAACGTGACCTCTCCCAAGGGCACCACCCAGGCGGCGCTCGAGGTGCTGATGGCGGATGACGGGCTCGAGCCGCTGATGCGCCGGGCGGTCGAGGCGGCGCAGCGGCGGTCGAGGGAGTTGGGGAAATAGCGAAGGAGGCAGTCGGCGTTAGGCATTAGGCAGTGGACCGAGCTTCCTGCCTACTGCCTATTGCCTATTGCCTATTGCCGGCTTAATTCCCCGCCATGGCCGACGACCCTTCAGTCAACGACAAGATCCTCGATGCGGCGCTGCGACTCGCCGCCGACCGGCGGTGGACCGAGATCACCCTGCGCGACATTGCAGGCGAGGCGGGGCTGAGCCTTGCCGCGCTCAACGAAGCGGTGCCGTCGCGCGCCGCGATTCTCGCCCTGCTCAACCGCCGCATCGATCAACGCATGCTGGTGGCGCTCGACAAGGACCCGGTAGCAGGCGACGCCCACGACCGGATCTTCGAGGTGCTGATGCGCCGGCTCGAGGTGATGGCGCCCTATCGCGCGGCGGTGGCCAGCATCATCGCCGATCCGGCGACGCTGCTCGACGATCCACCGGAGATCGCCGGCTCGCTCGGACGAAGCCTCGGCTGGGTGCTGGCGGCGGCCGGGCTCGAGGACAGCGGCGGCCGCGAGATCGTCAAGCGGCTCGGCCTTGCCGCGGTATACCGGCGGGTGCTCGGCGTCTGGGTCGAGGATGACGATCCGGGGTTGGCACGCACCATGGCGGTGCTCGATCGGGCCTTGCGGGACGGCGAGACCTGGCTCAAGCGGCTGGCGCCGGCCTTGTCGCTTGCCGGCGCATTCGGCAGCGCGGCGCGCGCCCTGGTGCGCGGACGGCGACGGCCTGCCGCATGACCGACACCATCGCTTTCGGCGACTTCCTCAAGGTCGATGTCCGGGTCGGGACGGTGATCGCCGCCGAGCCCTATCCGGAAGCGCGCAAGCCCTCGATCAAGCTCACCGTCGATTTCGGACCGGAGATCGGCGTCAAGCGCTCGTCGGCCCAGCTCACCCGCTATTACACGCCGGACTCGCTGATCGGCCGCCAGGTTGCCGGGGTGGTCAACTTCCCGCCGCGCCAGATCGGCAGGTTCATGTCGGAGGTGCTGGTGCTCGGCTTCCCCGACACCGACGGCGAGGTGGTGCTGGTGGCGGTGGAGCGGCCGGTGCCGAATGGGGGGAGGCTGTTTTAGGCAATAGCCATTAGGCATCAGGCAGTGTGAGCGGTGCTCCTACTAATCGATATGCAAAATATATCCCGCACCGCGGACCGTCTGGAGATAGACGGGCACGGCCGGGTCGTCCTCGATCTTGCGGCGCAGCCGGTTGATCTGGACATCGACGCTCCTGGCATTCTCCTCGCTGCCACCGACCGCCAGCTCGCCGCGCGCCACCGCATGGCCGGCGCGCTGGGCCAGGAGCCTGAGCATGTCGCGCTCGCGCGACGACAGGCGCACCAACTCCTCGCCGCGCCGCAACTCGCCGCGGGCCAGGTTGAAGCGACAACGGCCGAAACGCACCTCCTCGGCGACGGTCGGCCGCTGCGGCTTGCGCTTGAGGATCGAGCGGATGCGCAGCAGAAGCTCGCGGGGGTCGAAGGGCTTGGACAGATAGTCGTCGCTGCCGGCGGTCAGGCCGCGTATGCGGTCCTCGGGATCGGCAAGCGCCGACAGGATAAGGATCGGCATCTCGCTGTTCTCGGCCCGGAGCTTGCGGGTGAGCTCGAGGCCGGATTCATCCGGCATCATCACGTCGACCACGGCGAGATCGAAGGCAATGCCAAGCATCCGCTGACGCGCCTCGGCGGCACTGCCGGCAGCGCTCACCCTGAGGCCATTGGCCGAAAGGTAGCTCTGGATCAGCTCGCGGATGCGGCGGTCGTCATCGACCACGAGCACATGGGGAGGGTTGGTCTCGCTCATCGTCAGCCGCCGTGGCGGGGCGCGGTCAGGCGCCCGACCTTGTCGCGGGCGGCGCGATCGATGAGCTTGCCGAGCACCCGGCGATACTGGCCGTCCCCGGGCTCGCCGGCCTCGTCCAGGGCCTGGCGGATGCGGGCGATCTGCGGCGCCATCAGCGAGGCGTGGAGCGCCGCCCCCTCGGCGGTCAGAAACAATAGGCGCTGGCGCCGGTCGTCCTCGCCTTCGAGCTGATAGATGAAGCCCTTGTCGATGAGCTCGCGCAGCACCCGCCCGAGGCTCTGCTTGGTGATGCGCAGGATGTCGAGCAGCTCCTGGACGCGGATGCCGGGGTTGCGCCCGACGAAATGCAGCACCCGGTGATGCGCCCGGCCGAAGCCGTAATCGGCGAGCAGCCGATCGGGGTCGGAGACGAAGTCGCGATAGGCGAAGAACAGGAGCTCGATCAGCTCGATGATCTCCTGGTCGGCGGTGGGCGGCTCGTCGCTCAGGGCGGTGGCCTTGGGCGGCGGCGGAACGGCGCGGGTGGTTACGTCAGTCATATTGACATATCCTACCCCGGCCAGTAGCTTTTGCAACCACCCGGCGGAAAGATGACAAACAGCGTGCTCGCTTCGGCAACCCCATGTTGCCGAAGTCGCCGTCCGGACATCAGGAGGTCAGAATGTCGGTTGTTCCCTTCGATCAGCGCGAAGGCGTGATTTGGCTCAATGGGGAGTTCGTGCCGTGGGCGGATGCCCGGGTTCATGTGCTGACTCACGGGCTGCATTACGCGTCCGCCGTATTCGAAGGCGAGCGCGCCTATGGCGGCGAGATCTTCAAGCTCAGGGAGCATACCGACCGGCTGTTCGCCTCTGCCGAGATGCTCGACATGGTCATCCCCTACACGGTCGAGGAGATCGACGAGGCCTGCCGCGAGACGCTCAGGCGCCAGGGCTATCGCGACGCCTATGTCCGGCCGATCGCCTGGCGCGGCTCGGAGATGATGGGGGTCTCCGGCCAGGCCAACCGCATCAATGTCGCCATCGCGATCTGGCAGTGGCCGGCCTATTTCGACCCTGGACATCTCGAAAAGGGCATCAAGCTCGACATCGCCGAATGGCGCCGTCCGGACCCCCGCACCGCTCCCTCCAAGGCCAAGGCGGTCGGGCTTTACATGATCTGCACGCTCGCCAAGCACACGGCGGAGCGCAAGGGCTATGCCGATGCCTTGATGTATGACTGGCGCGGCCAGGTGGCCGAATGCACCGGCGCCAACATCTTCTTCGTGCGCAATGGCGAGCTCCACACGCCGACGGCGGACTGCTTCCTCGACGGGATCACCCGGCGCACCGTCATCGACCTGGCAAGGCGACGCCAGATCAAGGTCAACGAGCGGGTGATCATGCCGGAGGAGCTCCCCGGCTTCGAGCAGTGCTTCATCGTCGGCACCGCCGCGGAGGTCACGCCGGTGGGCGAGATCGGACCGCATCGTTTCACGGTCGGCGATCTGGTGCGGACACTCAGGGCGGACTACCTGTCGGAAGTTCAACCTAAGGCAGCAGCAGCGGAGTGAGTCGGCGCCTTCAGGTTTGAGCGTCCTCGAAGCTTGCCTCGGGGGATCGGGCCGCTATCCTGGCATCTTGGGACTCTAGCGGGAGGGACAGCGCATGATGTCCACAGCGTTGCGGCTGTGTGCCGTGGCAATCATGGTGCTCGGGCTTGTTTTTGCCGGCAGCGAGGGAGCCAAGGCGCTCGGCAACGAGAAAGTGGCGCATGAGATCGAAGCCATCATCAAGAATGGCGAAAGCAATATCGGCTCGGAGCGCGACGACCAGCGGCTGGTCCAGGTCTACACCTTCTATTTCGATCGCAGCTTCAAGCCGGTGTGGACGCGCGATGCCGGGGCCAAGAGCAAGGCGCGCGAGCTGCTGGCCATCATGAAGCGGGCCGAGGAGGAAGGGCTCGATCCGGCGTGGTACCGGGTTCGCGAGATCGACGACCTGATCGACGAGACCGATCCCCGAGGCCTTGCCGAGCTCGACATGCTGGTCACGCGGGCGTTCATCGACTATGCGCGGGACCTGCAGAAGGGCCGGGTGTCGCCTTCCGAGGTCGACAGCGAGAATGCCACCGCGCCGCTCGAGATCGGGGCGGCGACGCTTCTCGATGGTGCCGAGCAGGCGGAGAGCATCGCCCAATATGTGCAGACGCTCCAGCCCGGATCGGAGCGCTATCAGCGGATGCGCAGCAAGCTTGCCGAGCTGCGCAAGATCGAAGCCAATGGCGGCTGGCCGATGATCCCTCAAGGCTCGGCGGTGAAGCCTGGCGGCAGCGACGGACGGCTGCCGGTGATCCGCGACTATGTGGTGATGACGGGCGATCTCGCGGCGGCCGATCGCGGCTCCGGCGATCGCTATGACGAGAAGACGGTGGCGGCGGTCAAGCGCTTCCAGGAGCGGCATGGCCTGACCCAGGATGGCGTCATCGGCGGCACGACGCTCACCGAGATGCAGGTGTCGGTCGACCGCCGCGTCCGTCAGATGGAAGTGAACATGGAGCGCCGGCGGTGGATGAACCGCGATCTCGGCGACCTCCACATCTTCGTCAATCTGGCGGATCAGTATCTCAAGGTCGTCAAGGACGAGAAGACGATCCACACGGCGCTCCTGGTGGTGGGCAAGCCGTTCACCCGGACGCCGATCTTCTCCGAGAAGATGACCTATGTCGTATTCAATCCCTATTGGAGCGTGCCGCCGTCGATCGCCAACAAGGAATATCTCGTCAAGCTTCGACAGGATCCGGGCGTTCTCAACCGCCAGAGGATCCGGGTGCTGGCCGGCTCAGGCGACAATGCGCGCGAGATCGATCCCTATTCGGTGAACTGGTCGGGGATGAGCCGCATTCCCTACGCGCTGCGCCAGGACCCGGGAAAGGGCAATTCGCTCGGCCGGCTCAAATTCATGTTCCCGAACAAGTACAATGTCTATATCCACGACACGCCGGCCAAGGCGCTGTTCAGCAAGGATCTCAGAGTCTACAGCCATGGCTGCATGCGGGTTCAGAACCCCGAGGCGCTGGCCGAGGTGCTGCTGAAGGCTCAGGGCTGGACCAAGGAAAAGATCGAGGCGCAGCTCGCGACGGGTGCGCAGAAGATCGTCAATCTCAAGACGCCGATCCCGGTGCATGTCACCTATCTCACCGCCTGGGTGAACAAGGACGGCACGGTGAACTTCCGCCGCGATGTCTACAAGCGCGACCAGCGGCTGATGGAAGCGATGTACCACACGGAGTATCTGGAGCATTAGAAGCGGCAATCGGCAGATAGGCATTAGGCAGTGAGCGGTGTTCTTCCCTACTGCCTACCCTACCCGCCGGTGACGGGCGGGAACAGCGCGAGCTCTTTGATGCCGGCCAGGGGATGGTCGAGCGGCACGTGCTCCTGGTCGGCGGCGGCGCGGATCACGCTTGGATCGGCAAAGGCCAGGCGCCCCGCCTCGTCGCGGTCGCGGAGCCAGCCGACGAGGTCGCGGATCGTCACGAGCCCCGGCGGAATTGCGATCTCCTCCTGCGAACGGCCGAGCCGCTCGCGCACCCAGGCGAAATAGAGCACCTTCATCTGTTCTCATCCATCAAATGGGCAACGCCCACGCGGAAATAATCAAAACCGGTGACGACGGTGAAGCCGGCGGCGATCCACAGGCCCGACAGGCCGATAGCCGTCGTCCAGGGAAGGATCTTGTCGCCGGCCGAGCCGGCAATAAGGAAGCCGATGGCAACGAGCTGGATCGAGGTCTTCCATTTGGCGAGGCGGGTGACGGGGACAGGCACCCGAAGCTCGGCCAGGAACTCGCGCAGGCCCGACACCAAAATCTCGCGGCACAGGATGATGATCGCGGCGACCAAATTCATTCCGGCGATGGTTTCGTCGGCGGCGAGCATCAACAGCGTCGCCGAGACCAGGAGCTTGTCGGCGATCGGATCGAGCATGCGGCCGAGCGATGATTGCTGCGACCAGCGGCGCGCCAGAAAGCCGTCGAAGAAATCAGTGACGCCGGCGGCGATGAACAGGCCGAGCGCCAGCCAGTGCGCATTGTCGCCGCCGACCAGCAGGCAGGTGACGACCGCCGGCACGGCGGCGATACGGGCATAGGTCAGGAGATTGGGGAGACTGACGCGCGCCTTCAGCGGCGCATCGATCGAGCGGCGTGCGTCCATCTACTCGCGCCCCTCATGGAAGTGACCATAGATGCTGCGAGCCAGCGAACGGCTGATGCCTTCGACATTCTCGAGATCGGCGATGCTGGCGCGGCTCACCCCCTTGGCCGAGCCGAAGGCCCGGAGCAGCGCCTTCTTGCGCTCGGGTCCGATGCCGGTCACCTCGTCGAGCGGATTGGCCGAAACGCCCTTGAGGCGACGGGCGCGGTGGGTGCCGATGGCAAAGCGATGGGCCTCGTCGCGCAGGCGCTGGATGAAATAGAGCACCGGCTCGCGCGGCTCGAGCATGAAGGATTGCCGGCCAGGCAGATGGAAATGCTCCCGCCCGGCGTCGCGGTCGGGACCTTTGGCCACCGCCACCACCGGCAGATCGCCAAGACCGAGCTCCTGCAGGACGGACAGCGCGGCACCGAGCTGCCCGGCGCCGCCGTCGATCACCACGAGATCCGGCCAGACCGCCGGCCGGGCGGAGGCGGTCTCCTCATCCTCCTCGGGAAAGGGATCGCGCGTGCCGTGCTCCTTGAGAAGCCGCGCGAAGCGGCGGCCGAGAACCTCGCGCATCATCGCAAAATCATCGCCGGGGGTCAGGTCCGCGGAACGGATGTTGAACTTGCGGTAGCTGTTCTTCATGAGGCCTTCCGGCCCGGCGACGATCATCGCACCGACCGCATCGGTTCCCTGGATGTGCGAATTGTCGAACACCTCGATGCGTCGCGGCGGGGCCGGCAGAGCGAAGACCCTAGCAACCCCGGCCAGCAGCTTCGATTGCGAGGAGGATTCGGCCATGCGCCGGGCCAGCGCCTCGCGGGCATTGATGGCGGCATGCTCGGTCAGCCGGCGCTTCTCGCCGCGCTGCGGCACGGCAATCTCGACCTTGCGGCCGGTCCGCTGGGTCAGCGCCTCGGCGATAAGGTCGCATTCAGCCGCCTCATGGGACAGCAGAATCAGATGCGGCGCCGGCTTGTCGTCGTAGAACTGCGCGAGGAACGAGCCCAGGACCTCGCCCGGCTCGAGGGTCTTGTCGGCGCGCGGGAAATAGGCCCGGTTGCCCCAGTTCTGGCCGGAGCGGAAGAAGAACACCTGGATGGCGAACTGGCCTCCCTCCTGAGCGAGGCCGAACACGTCGGCCTCCTCGATGCCCTCGGGATTGATGCCCTGCTGGGCCGTGACGAAGCTCATCGCCGAGATGCGGTCGCGGTAGCGCGCCGCCTGCTCGAAATCGAGCCGCTCGGCCGCCTGCTCCATGGCTTCGGCAAGCTCCGCCTTCACCAGCTGGCTGCGGCCGCCGAGAAAGGCTTCGGCCTCCTGGACGAGGATCTCGTGATCCTCCCGGGAGATCTCGCCGGTGCAAGGCGCCGAGCAGCGCTTGATCTGATAGAGGAGGCACGGGCGGGTGCGGTTCTCGAAGACGCTGTCGGAGCAGGAGCGGACAAGGAACGCCTTCTGCAGGGCATTGATGGTGCGGTTGACCGCGCCGGCAGAGGCGAAGGGACCGAAATAGCGGCCGGGCAGGCTCCTCGCACCACGATGCTTGGCGAGTTTCGGAACCGAATGGTCGCGGGCGATCAGGATGTAGGGAAAGGATTTGTCGTCGCGCAGCGTGACGTTGAAGCGGGGCTTCAGCTTCTTGATCAGATTGGCTTCGAGCAGCAGGGCTTCCGCCTCGGTCGCGGTCGTGACGAACTCCATGCCCGCAGTCACGGCAATCATCGCCGCGATCCGGTTGGTGTGACCACCCAGACGTGTGTAGCTCGCGACCCGCGCCTTCAGGTTCCGCGCCTTGCCGACATAAAGGGCATCGCCTTTGCGGTCGAGCATGCGGTAGACCCCCGGCTGGTTCGGCAGGAGGCGGGCAAAGCGGCGGATCACCACGGGGCCGCAAGCCGACGGCTCGGCAGCCTCGTCCGGTTCATCGACCGCGATGTCGTCCGTTTCGTGCTCGGGCAGCATGCCGGGCTATATGTAGTAAAGGGGATCGGGATGCAAATCGGGCAGAGGGTGCTCTAGCCGGATTGGCGCTCGGCCGCCCGGGGCAGATCGAGGCTTGCGGTGGCCTCGAACAGCGGCGACCGTGGCAGTGCGGCGGGACCGTCATCGTCGAAGGGAATCGACTGGAGCCACACCCGGCCGGGACCGCGCAGGCGGGCAATGTGGACCGGCAATGGCAGCCCCTCCGAGTCGACGCTCTCGGAGCCGTCCATGAGATCGATATCGACGGTCGCGGTGAGCGCCGAGATGGCAAGGGCCCGGGCACAGACGACTTGGCCAGGCGCCAGCAGGATCTCCTGGACATCGCCGCGGGCGCGGGCGAACAGCCAGCCCGAACCCTCCGCCAGCAGCAATTCGAGGCCGCGCGGGCGCGCCGGGCTTCGCAGCGACTTGAAGCGGGCGTAAAGGCCGAGCGCCACGCCGGGTCCGGCAGCGATCATCGCCGGCTGCGGCACCAGCAGCTTGCCGCCATAATGGCGCAGGTCATAGGCACCGATGGTGCAGGGTTCGCCGGAGGCGAGGAGCACGCGCTGGGCGATTCCGCCATCGGCATTGGCGAGGCGCTGGCCGGTGCTCTCCGGCGCGACGCCTTCGGTTCGGATGGTCTCGCCGAAGGACAGGAGCGAGCGGAAGTCGGCGAGCAGCGACTGGCCGGGCGGGAGAAGGATCTCGATTACCGGCGCAAGCTGCCCGTGAATGGCAAAGGCGAGATCGCCACGCGCTCCCATAGCCTCATCGATGCCGGAAATGTCACCGGCCAACGGTCCGGTCGATGCCATGTGAGCCCCCAGCCGCCCGATAAAATCTCGCGCTTTTCAAGATGGGGGGATACTACACCGGAATTCTTGCCCGGTTCAGAGGAAAGTGACGTGCCATGTCAAAAATTATCGCACGTTTCCGTGCGCAACACTTCAAGGGAGCAAGATCACATAATACTTGCGCACCTTCTCGACGGTCTCCCAGGTGCCTTTGAAGCCGGGCGGGATGATGAATCCATCTCCGGCCTCGAGCGTCCAGCTCTCGCCGGCCTCGTTGGTGAGCACGGCCTTGCCGGCGATGAAGTGGCAGAACTCCCACTCGGTGTAAGCGACATCGGACTTGCCAGGCTCCGATTCCCAGATGCCGCAGAGCAGACGGCCGTTCTCGCCGGTCCAATGATTCCAGGTGGTGGTCGAGCGATCGACCTCCGGCGCCGGCGCCCCTTTGCCCTCGGTCCGCAACACGACGATCTTCTCAGCCAAAGTCGTGGTCCTTTCCTGTGAGTGCCGCGACCTCTTCGAGGATCGCTGCCTTGTCCGGGGTGAAGTCATGGGCGCACCACCATTCCTCGAGCGCCCGCAGGGTCTGTCCGATGACCGGGCCGGGCGCAAGGCCTTTCGCCAGAAGGTCGGCGCCGGTCACCGGAAAATGCGGCACGGCCCAATGCGCGGCGAGCCGCAACAGGGCGCTCCACCCGGCGCTGTCGGCGGGTGCGCCGGAGCGAGCCCAGCGCAGCCGCACCGCGTCGCGGTAGCCGGTGCTGCCCAGGCGGTACAGCACGATCTTCCTCTCGTGATCAGACAGCGCCGGCGTGATGTCGGGCGATCCGTCCAGCGCGACGAGCCGCTTCCATTCGGCGTTGCTGAGCCTCAGACTCTCCTTGAGCTTGTCCGGGCTCGCCCGGGTCAGGGCCGCGAGCCGCAGCATGGCGTCGGGCGTCTCGCCCTCCGTTTCGTCGATCTCGACCATCCGCTCGAGCGCCTTGACGTCGAACGGTCCCGGCAGCGCTACGGCAAGGATCGAGCGCCGCGCCATCGCCCTGACGACGGCGACGACGCCTGCGGCGAGCAGAAGCTTCTTCAGCTCGGCGGCAATGCGCTCGCCGGAGAGCTCGCGGGCACCGGCCTTGAGTTCCGTCGCCGCGGCGAGCCCCTCCTTGTCGAGGCGACCCCTGCCATAACGGGCGTGGAAGCGGAAGAAGCGGAGGATCCTGAGATAGTCCTCGCGGATGCGCTCATGCGGATCGCCGACGAACCTGACCCTGCGATCGAGAAGGTCGGCATAGGCGCCGAGCGGATCATGGACATTGCCCTTGGCGTCGCAATAGAGCGCGTTGATGGTGAAGTCCCGCCGCTCGGCATCGGCACGCCAGTCGTCGGTGAAGGACACCGTAGCGTGGCGGCCGTCGGTCTCGATGTCGCGCCTGAGCGTCGTCACCTCGAAGGGACGCACCCGGCCATCGCCGCTGGCGACGACGGTGACCGTGCCATGGGTGAGACCGGTCGGACGGACGCCAAAGCCTGCCCGTTCGGCGAGGGCGATCACCCGCTCGGGGCGCTCGGTGGTGGCGATGTCGATGAGGTCGTCCTCGTGGAGGGGCTCGCCAAGCAGCGCATTCCTGACCACGCCGCCCGCCACCCTCGCCTCGCCGCCGCCGGCGACGAGCGCCGCCAGCACGCGCTTCAGCAGCGGATCCTGCAGGAACCCGTGTCGGGCGAGGTTCGGCGGCCTGTCGCGGGTGGCCGCAGCATCCGCCGGCGAATGGTCATGACATGGCATAGAGACGTTCATAGAGATTGCGAATCATGCCGGCAGTGGCGCCCCAAATGTAGCGTTCGCCCCAGGGCATTGCATAGAAATGTCGCTCGCTGCCCTGCCACATCCGGGTCTCGCGGCGATGGTGGCGGGGATCCATCAGGAAGGCGAGCGGCACCTCGAAGACCGCATCGACCTCGTCCGGTGCCGGTCTCAGCTCGAAACCGGTGTCGACCAGCGCCACCACAGGGACGATGCGAAAGCCGGTGCGGGTCTGATAGGGATCGAGATAGCCGACCGGATTGACGAAATCGGGCGAAAGACCGGTCTCCTCGAAGGCCTCGCGAAGGGCACAGGCGGCGGCATCACGATCGTCGCGATCGAATTTGCCGCCCGGGAACGCCACCTGCCCGGCGTGGCTCGACAGCGCCATGGTGCGCTGGGTCAGCAGGATGCTGGCCTGCGGCTCGCGCTTGACGATCGGCACCAGCACGGCGGCGCGGGTCCCCCGGGCGACATCCTCGGACAGGGCCGCGCCGGGGTTTAGGTCGTCATCGCCGCGGGCGGCCTTCAGCGCGAGGTCGTGCCCCTCCTGCGGCACCTCCCGATGGAGCCTCGAGCAGGCAAGCTCGGCAAATTCCGGCCAGTCGAAGCGAAAGTCGGCGGCAGCCTCAGGTGCCGGCATCGGCGGCTCCGATCCCGATGTCCCGGGCTTTCGCCATCGGCCAGAACCGCCCGGCCGACCAGACGCCGAACCAGTCGATGTCGTGGCGCCGCTCAACTGTCCCCAAGGCGACGAGATCGTAGAAAATCGGTCGGGCCACCAGGGCCTCGAGACGGCCGCGCACCAGGACATAGGGCTTGAGCCCGGCGGTCCCGGCCTCATCGGCAAAACGCAACGGATGGTGGTCGTCGACTGTCACCTCGTCGTCGAGATTGGTGGTAAGCGTGATCTCCTGGTCCCTGCCCGTGCCGCTCACCGCCATCGCCACCGCCACAAAAGGCGCGTCGTCAACCCTGATGCCGCATTTTTCCACCGGTGTGACAAGATAATAGCGGAGGTCCTCATCACGCCTCATAACTGAGGCAAAGAGCTGTACCAGGGGCTTCCTTCCGATCGGCGAGTTGAGGTAATACCAAGTTCCATCGCTGGCGATACGCATGTCGATATCGCCGCAAAAGGGCGGGTTCCAATTTTCCGGCGAGATCTTGCCGCGTCCGGTGCGGCCGATCTCCTGCAAACCGCGGACCGGGTTGGCAGCTGAGCCGGCAGTTTCGCTCGGTTTGTTGCGATCAAATTGCCGTGTGTCGGACATGTCACGTTGAATAATCTGGCAGTGCTGGCGAGTTAACTTTGGTTAAGGAAGAGCTGGCCAAACGGTCACAGTGCGGCCACGCTTCCTGCAAACAGTGAGCCACCGACACGGAAGTGTCGAGCCGATTGCGGCCTTTGGGCGCGAGCGCCTTCAGCACCCGAAACCTGGAGATTATAATAACGGCCATGAACAGCATCAACGAAGCGGACCGGCGGATCCTGGACGAGCTCGAAACCACGGCCGATCGGCTGCAACGGGTGCGCGAGTCGATGGGACGGGTCATCTATGGCCAGGACGAGGTCATTGCCCTTGCCCTCACCGCCATTCTCGGCGGCGGCCATGCGCTGCTGGTCGGCGCGCCGGGCCTCGCCAAGACCAAGCTCGCGATCAATCTCGGGCGGGTGCTCGGTCTCGAGGAGAAGCGGGTGCAGTTCACCCCCGACCTGATGCCGGCCGACATCGTCGGCGCCGAGGTGCTGGAGGAGAGCGACCAGGGACGGCGGCACTTCCGCTTCATCCCGGGACCGGTGTTCTGCCAGCTCCTGATGGCGGACGAGATCAACCGCGCGAGCCCGCGGACCCAGTCGGCGCTGCTCCAGGCAATGCAGGAGCATCATGTGACGGTTGCCGGCGTTCGGCACGACCTGCCGAGCCCGTTCCATGTCCTCGCCACCCAGAATCCGATCGAGCAGGAGGGGACCTATCCGTTGCCAGAGGCGCAGCTCGACCGGTTCCTGCTCGAGATCGACGTACCCTATCCCGATCTCGAGGCCGAGCGGCGCATGCTGTTCGCCACCACCGGCAATGACGAGCCAGAGGCGCCGCCGGTGTTCTCGACCGCCGAGCTCAAGCGGGCGCAGCGGCTGGTGCGGATGATTCCGGTCGGGGAGTCGGTCGCCGATGCCATTCTTTCGCTGGTGCGCTCGGCCCGGCCGGGCGGCGAGTCGAGCGAATATGTGAACAACACCATCTCCTGGGGCCCAGGACCGCGGGCGAGCCAGGCGCTGATGCTCGGCGTCAGGGCGCGGGCGCTGCTCGACGGCCGGCTCTCGCCGTCGCTCGAGGATGTGGTGGCGCTCGCCAAGCCGGTGCTGCGCCATCGCATGGCGGTCACTTTCGCCGCCCGCGCCGAAGGCACCGGTCTCGACGACGTGATCGAACGGCTGACCGGATCGCTTGGCTAAAGGATGGAGACCCGCACGGCACACCTTCATCGCGCCGATGCGCTGCGCCATCGCGGCCAGCTCCTGGGCACGGCGTTGCCGCCGCTGCTGGTCGCCGCCGATCGCATTGCCGTCTCGGTGATCCAGGGCGTGCATGGACGCCGCCGCGCCGGGCCGGGCGAGGATTTCTGGCAATATCGTCAATACAGCTTCGGCGATGCCGCCAACCGGATCGACTGGCGCAAATCGGCGCGGTCGGATCGCATGCTGATTCGCGAGAATGAATGGGCGGCGACCAACACGCTCTATGTCTGGGCATCGCGGGCGCCCGGAATGTCGTTCCGCTCGTCGCTGGCGCCGGTGACCAAGCGCGACCGCGCAACGCTCATCGCGATGGCGCTCGCGGCGCTCGCGGTCAGGGGCGGCGAGCGGGTGACGGCGCTCGGCAGCCCGCATCCGCCGGGTCATACCCGGATGGCGCTCGCCAATGTGGCGGAGTGGCTGCAGGCCGATCCGGTGCGCGTCCATGCCGATCTGCCGAAGGCGGTGCGGCTGCCGCGCTATGCCACCTGCGTGCTGGTCAGCGACTTCTTCTCGACGATCCCCGAGACCACCAGGCTCCTCACCGGCTTCGCCGCGGAAGGGGTCAGGGGCCATCTGCTGCAGGTCGTCGATCCGGCGGAAGAATCCCTGCCCTATCACGGACGCACCGAGTTCATCGAATATGTCGGCGAGGAGCGGCTCATCGCCGGGCGCGCGGAAACGCTGAAGGAGCCCTATGCCCGCCGGCTGGCGCTCCATCGCGAGGCGCTGAAGGACCTGGCACGCAAGCTCGGCTGGAGTTTCACGACCCACCGCACCGACCGGCCGCCCCATGGCGTCCTGCTGTCGCTTTACGGCCTGATCTCCGGCCGGCAGTCGGACCGTCGTCCGAGAGGGGTGGGCTGAGATGCCGCTCAGCCTCGCCGCACTCTCCTTTGCCAATCCGCTGGCGCTGCTGGCGCTCCTGGCGCTGCCGGCAATCTGGTGGCTCCTGCGGTTCACGCCGCCGCGGCCGCTGATGGTGCGCTTTCCACCTTTCCGGCTGCTGCGCGACCTGATCTCGCGCGAGGAGCAGCCCGACAAGATGCCGTGGTGGCTGCTGCTCCTGCGCATGGCGCTGGCGGCATTGCTGATCCTGGCGGTGGCAGGCCCGTCCTACAATCCGGGCGGCGCGCCGGTCGAAGGCTCGGGTCCCCTTCTCATCGTGCTCGACAATGGCTGGGCATCCGGCAAGAACTGGGATCAGCGGCGCGATGCACTCGACCGCCTGCTTGCCGATGCCGAGTCGAGCGCGACGCCGGTGGCCTTTGCCAGCACTGCCGCCGCAGCGCTGCGGGAGGACATCACGCTGCTTCCCGCCGCCGAGATCCGGCGCAAGATCGCCGCCGTCGAGCCGCAGGCCGTCGGGCTCGACCGGCCGGCCCTGGCGCGGCGGCTGGCCGCGAGCTTTGCAGCGGCCGAGCCGCTCAGGGTCGTGTGGCTCGCCGATGGCATCGATGACGGCGCGGCGCGGGCGTTTGCCGAACAATTGACCAAGCTGGCGAGGGGCCAGGCGCGAGTCGAGGTACTGCTGCCGAACGCCGCCGATACGGCGCTGGCGCTGGCAGCGCCGACGCTTGCCTCGGGGCGGCTCAAGGTCAAGGCGCTCAGGGTGCCGCAAAATGCAGCACGCAGCGAGATCGTCCACCTCTCGGCGTTGAACGGCCGCAACCTGGCGAGCCTGGAGCTCACCTTCCCTGGCAATTCCGGCAAGGCCGAGGCCGATATCGAGCTGCCGATCGAGCTGCGCAATGAAGCAGCGCGGCTCGAGATCGCCGGCGAGCGCTCGGCAGGCAGCGTGTTCCTGTTCGACGACCGCTACCGCCGCAAGTCCGTAGCGCTGCTGTCGGGCTCGAATATCGAGCAGGCGCAGCCGCTGCTGTCGCCGCTCTATTATGTCAGCCGGGCGCTGCAGCCGACTGCCGAGATCGAGCAGGCCCAGGATCCGGCCGATCTCGCCACCCGGATGGAGCGCGGCCTGTCGATGATCGTGCTGGCGGATATCGGCACGCTGTCGCCCGATCTGAAGGACCGGCTGACGCGATTTGTCGAGGGCGGCGGCGTGCTGGTGCGGTTTGCCGGCCCACGGCTGGCAGCCGGTGCCGACGAGCTGATCCCGGTCGAGCTCAGGACCGGCGGGCGGTCGCTCGGCAGCGCGCTGTCCTGGGAGGAGCCGCAGGGGCTTGCGCCTTTCGCCAACGGCACGCCCTTTGCCGGTCTTCCCAGCGACCCGTCGATCAAGGTGACCCGGCAGGTGCTGGCAGAACCCTCGCCCGATCTCGCGGCGCGGACCTGGGCGACGCTGCAGGACGGCACGCCGCTGGTGACGGCCCATCAGCAGGGCGACGGGATGGTGGTGCTGTTCCATGTGACGGCCAATGCCGACTGGTCGAACCTGCCTTTGTCGGGCCTCTTCGTTTCGATGCTGGAGCGCATCGTCGACATGGCGCGCGGCGCCGGCTCGCAGAAGGCAGGATCGGCCAGCGGGACGGAGTCCTACGCGCCGAGCCGGACGCTGAACGGCTTTGGCGAGCTCACCGCGCCGACGGTGAATGCCGAGCCGATCGCCGCGGAGGAGATCGGCAAGATCACCGCGACGATGCGCCACCCGGCAGGGCTCTATGGCGGACGCAGCGGCCAGCTCGCGATCAACATCGCGCCGGCCGGCGATGCGCTCGCCGCCATCGGCCCGCTGCCGGCCGGGATCCGGATCGCAAGCTATGCGCCGCGCGCCTCGGTGGCGCTCGCTCCGGCGCTGTTTCTCGCGGCATTGCTGGCGCTCCTCGCCGACAGTGCGATCATGCTCGCGCTCAGCGGTGCGCTGAAGCGGCTCCGCCCGGCGCGCAGCGCGCTGACGCTCATCATCGTGCTCGTCATGTCGCTGCCGGCGGTCTCGGGCCTCCATGCCCAGGAGAGCACCACGCTCACAGCCAAGGAGCGCTTCGCCGTCCAGGCGGCAAGCGAGACACGGCTTGCCTATGTGATGACCGGCAACCGCCAGGTCGACGAAGTCAGCCTGTCGGGGCTCACCGGCCTTGGCGACATCTTGGTGCAGCGCACGGCGGTCGAGCCCGGGACACCGGTCGGCATCGATATCGAGCGGGACGAGATCGTGTTCTTCCCCCTGCTCTACTGGCCGGTCACGCCGGACATGCCGGCACCATCGCCCGAGACGGTGGCAAAGCTCGATGCCTATATGAAGAATGGCGGCACCATCTTTTTCGACACCCGGGATGCCGAGGACGGCACCGCCGGCATGCTGGGCGAGACGACGCCGGCCGGCCGGGCGCTGCGGCGCATTCTCGAATCCCTCGATATTCCGCCGCTCGAGCCGGTGCCGCCGGAGCATGTGCTGACCAAGGCGTTCTATCTGATGCAGAGCTTCCCGGGGCGCTATGCCAGCGGCCAGCTGTGGGTCGAGGCCTCGGAGAACGGCAAGGGCGCGCCGGCCGCCAATGGCAGCGCCGGCAATGCCGACGGGGTGACCACGATCATCATCGGTTCAAATGATTACGCAGCGGCCTGGTCGACCGGGACCAATGGCGAGGCGCTCTATCCCGCCGTTCCGGGGGGCGAACTCCAGCGCGAGATGGCGTTCCGCGTCGGCATCAATGTCGTCATGTATGCGCTGACCGGCAATTACAAAGCAGATCAGGTGCATGTGCCTGCTCTGCTCGAGCGGCTCGGGCAATAGGAGGGGCGATGAGCTGGCATCTCGCCTTCGTCCCGCTCGTTCCGCCACTCCTGATCGCAGTGCTGGGCGCCATCGGGCTTGTCCTGGTGATCCTCGCCTGGCGCGGGTCCGTGCGCGGCACGGTGCTGCGGCTCCTGGCGCTCGCCGCGGTGACTTTGGCGCTCACCGGCCCGTCGCTGCAGCGCGAGGACCGGGCACCGCTTCCCGACATTGCGGTGCTGGTCAAGGATGAGAGCCAGAGCCAGGCGATCGGCCAGCGCCGGCAGCGGACCGACGAGGCGGCGATGCGCATCGCGGCAGAAGCCAAGGCGCTCGGCAATCTCGATCTCAGGGTGGTCAGCGCACGGTCGGGCGTCACTTCGGGCGAGGATGGAACACGGCTGTTCCGGGCGTTGCGCGATGCCCTGTCGGACATTCCGCCGGAGCGCTTTGCCGGCGCCATCCTGGTCACCGACGGCCAGGTGCATGACGTGCCGGAGGGCCAGCCGCTGCCGGGCTATGCCGGACCGATCCATTCGCTGATCACCGGCGAGCGCAGCGAGATCGACCGCCGGATCGCGCTGGTGCATGTGCCGAAGTTCGGCATTGTCGGCCAGGAGCTCAAGATCCGCTTTCGGGTCGACGATCACAACGTTCCGGCGGAGGCGCAGGGAGCCGTCGAGGTCACGATCTCCGTCGACGGCAATGCGTCGGGGACGATGTCGGTGATGCCGGGGCAGCTGGCGGAGGCCAGCGTCAAGATCGGCCATGGCGGACAGAACCTGGTCGAGCTCGCGGTTCCCGAGCTCAAGGGCGAGATCACGCTGCAGAACAACCGGGCGATCGTCTCGACCGAAGGGGTGCGCGACCGGCTCAGGGTGCTGCTGGTGTCCGGCGAGCCGCATCCCGGCGAACGCACCTGGCGCAATCTGCTCAAGGCGGATGCCTCGGTCGATCTCGTGCATTTCACCATTCTCAGGCCGCCGGAAAAGCAGGACGGGACGCCGATCAAGGAATTGTCGCTGATCGCTTTCCCGACGCGGGAACTGTTCGTCGACAAGCTCTCCGAATTCGACCTCATCATTTTCGATCGTTATCAACGGCGTGGCGTGCTGCCAATGGCCTATATCGCCAACATCGCCGAATATGTCGAACGCGGCGGTGCGGTGCTGGTCAATGCCGGGCCGGACTATGCGTCGGCGCTCAGCCTCTACAACACGCCGCTGTCGACGGTGCTGCCGGCCATTCCGCTCGGCGAGGTGATGACCGTGCCGTTCAAGCCGGAGGTGACGGCCAAGGGCGAGCGGCATCCGGTGACCCGCGGACTGCCCGGCGCCGGCCGGCGCGATGCCCAGGGCAAGCTGGTCGAGGAGCCGAGCTGGGGCCGCTGGCTCAGGCTGATCAAGGCGGAGCCGCGCGAAGGCGACGTGGTGATGTCGGGGGCCGAGGATCAGCCGCTGATGGTGCTGTCGCGGGCCGGCGAGGGCCGCGTGGCGCTGCTGCTCTCCGATCATGCCTGGCTGTGGACGCGCGGTTTCGAAGGCGGCGGGCCACAGGCCGAGCTGCTGCGGCGGATGGCGCATTGGTCGATGAAGGAGCCGGAGCTCGAAGAGGAGGCGCTGAGCGGCCGCCAGCAAGGCAACGATCTCATCATCGAGCGGCGCACCATGGCGGATCAGGCGGCCGATGTGACGGTAACCTCGCCGTCCGGCAAGACGGCGACGGTCAAGCTCGAACAGCGCCTGCCGGGCGTGTTCCAGGGCCGCCTGACAGTGTCGGAAGCCGGGCTGCATCGGCTGACCGACGGCAAATTGTCGACAGTAGCGGCGGCAGGAAGCGCCGATCCGCGCGAGAGCGGCGATGTGATCGCCACCGAAGAGATCCTGCGACCGGTTGCCGAAGCGACCGGCGGCACCACCATGTGGCTCGACAATGGCGGGCGCAGCGCGGTGCCGCGACTTGCAATGGTGCGCCCCGGCCGATCGATGGCCGGCTCAGGCTGGCTTGGCCTTAAGGCCAACAACAGCTATCGGGTCAAAGAGATTGAACGGTTCCCGTTGTTCGGATCGCTGATCTCGCTTGCCCTGCTGCTCGCGCTCATAAGCCTGATGTGGTACCGCGAGGGTCGCTGACACTTGCCGCTGGCGACGGCGCGACGGCGACAGGATCAGCCCCTCGGCATCATTCAGCGCGCCTTGGGCAAGCTCGAGATACAGCAGGCGGTCCGGGTCGACATGGCCGGGCATGACCAGGCGCCCTTGCGGGACCTTGCGAAACCCAACCCGGGCATAATAGGGCTCGTCGCCGACCAGGATGATCAGCCGCTCGCCGCGGGCCTTGGCGAGCGCCAGCGTGTGCTTCATCAAGGTGCGGCCGATCCCCTGGCCCTGAAGATTGGGATGCACCGCGAGCGGCCCGAGGAGCAGCGCCGGAATAGCGTGCTCGCCGATGAACACCCGCCAATAGCTGATCACGCCGGCGAGCGCGACCTTGTCGGTGCGGGCGAGGAACGACAGGCCTGCCATGGCCTCTTCGCCTTCGCGCAGGCGATAGGAGGTCTTGGTCCGACGCGCAAGGCCGAAGCAGATATCGAGCAGGCGCTCGATGCCGTCATGGTCGCCAGGTGCGCAAGGCTCAAGGGAGAAGGAGATCGCTGTCATCGAGGTTCACTCAGGAGGGCTGCAACAGGGGCGCCGACGAGACGCGGCACCCGGTGACGAACGGGGCGCTCAGGCCCTTCGTCGTCGCGCTTCCTTCCTGGTCACCTCGTGGCTCACTTTCGGTCCATGGTCCTTCAGCCGATCTCAGATTGCGCGATTATCAGAAATTACAAGCGGGTGAAACCAAAATTTTCACCAGTGCGGAGCGGGGGCGCTTCCTGCCATGACCTCGGCGATCCGCCGCCGCGTCCCGCCGCTCGTCGCGTCGGGGAGCTCGCTCGGCTGGAAGAAGCGCGCCTCGATGATCTCGGCGGTGCCGGCGAAAGGCTCGCGGGAGAATTCGTCCATTGTATAGAGCGCCACATGATCGCCGCGGAATTGCGCCTCGTTGCAATAGAGCCCGAAAAGCCGCGGCCGGCCGATCGCAACCACGCCGGTCTCCTCGCGCAGCTCCCGGATCACCGCCGCCTCGGCGGTCTCGCCGCGCTCGACGCCCCCTCCGGGCAGCAGCCAACCCGGCGCATAGCTATGGCGAATCAGCAGGATTCGGCCATTTTCATCGCGTACCAGCCCGCGCACTCCAAGCGAGATGCCGCGGGTCAGACGGAACCAGGGATGGAGAATGAAGCGTGAACCGATCTTGAACAGGAGCTTGCGCGCCATGGCCTGGTGGTCCGATACGATCTCGCGATGCTGACCCTTGCCCATCTTTCCGACGTACACCTCGCGCCACTGCCCCGGCTCGGGATGAAGGAGCTGCGCGGCAAGCGGTTGTTCGGCTATCAATCATGGCGCTTCCGGCGGCGCCACATCCATGAGCAGGCGATCGCCAATCTCATTGCGGCGGACGTCAGGGCCTTCAACCCCGACCATATTGCCTTGACCGGCGATCTGATCAATCTCTCGGCGAAGCTCGAGTTCGGCGCCGGCGCCCAGTGGCTGGCAGCGCTCGGGCGGCCGGATCAGCTGACATTCGTGCCCGGCAATCACGATGCCTATGTGCCCATGTCGTGGGACAAGGGGCTCGGGCTGTGGTCCGACTATATGACCGGGGATCTGCGGATGGCGGGGGCGCATGGCACCGGCGGGCTCGCCAACCCGTTTCCCTTCGTGCGCCAGCGCCGCAATATTGCCTTGATCGGGGTCTCGACGGCGCTGCCCCAGCCGATCGGCTATGCCACCGGGCGGATGGGCAATTCTCAGATCGAAAAGCTGGCGGAAATCCTGGGCGAGCTGCGCAAGCGCGGCTTTTATCGCATTGTGCTCATCCATCACCCGCCGCTTCCCGGCCTGACCAAGCCGCGCAAGGAGCTCCTGGATGCCGCGGCGCTCCAGACAGTGCTCGAAATTGAAGGAGCCGAGCTCGTGCTGCACGGCCACAACCATACCGATTCGCTGGTCTCGATCGACTCGCGCCATGGTCCGGTGCATGTGGTCGGGACGGCGTCGGCATCGGCCAATGGCGCCTCGCGCCATCCGCCGGCCGCATGGTATCTTTATCAGATCAGGCGCCAGGACGGGGTGTGGCGCTGCGAGGCACGGGTGAGGCGCTACGATCCCGCGAGCCGGGCTTTGATGGACGAAACGCAATTCAGCCTTGACGGTCGTTAGGGCAAGGGGACGATCCGCTTGAGATATCATCCGCTCCGCATCTTCGAGCGCTATGTGCTGCGGCAGGTCACGGCGCCGCTGCTCACGGCGATGCTGGTGGGGCTGCTCATCCTGGTCGCCGAGCGCCTGGTCATCGTGCTCGCCGAGACGATGGGGAAGAAGAACTCCTTCTCGATCGTGTTCGAGCTGATCTCCTATTGGCTGCCGCATTATGCCGGGCTTGCCGGTCCGGTCGCGCTTTATTTCGGCCTGCTGGTCGGCTTCAGCCGCCTGTCGCGCTCGAGCGAGCTCGATGCGTTCCTTGCATCGGGGGTCGGTCTCCATCAGCTTGTCCGGCCGCTCATCATCCTCGCGGCCGTGATGTGCGCCTTCTCGCTCTTGATGTTCGGCTGGCTTCAGCCTTTCGCGCTCTATGCCTATCGCGCCCTGATCAACACGGTGGAAAATGTCGACGTCTTCTATCTCGCCGAGGAAGGCGTGTTCATGCAGGCGGGCAAGCGCACCTTCATGCTCGACAAGCTGAAGCGCGGCGATGCGGCGTTCGAGCGGATCTTCCTGTTCGAGAATCGCGCCGACAAGGGAGCCGAGACGATCACGGCAGCCCGCGGCACGCTGGTGCAGCTCCCCGAGACCGGGCGTCCGGTGCTGCGGCTCGAAAATGGCAACCGGCTCGAAATCGCACAAATGCCGGACACCACCGGCACCTCCCCGCTCCCGCCACCGTCGGTCGGCGCTTTCTCGACGGCCGACACGCCGCTCGGCAGCGATGATCCGGTGACATTCCGGCCACGCGGCCAGAGCAACCGCGAGCTCACGCTGACCGAGCTTGCCGCCAAGCTCGCCAATGACCCGAAGGGATTCAAGATCAACGAGGCACGCGGCGAGTTCCACAAGCGCATCGTGATTGCCGCGACGATCATGGTGCTGCCGTTTCTGGCGCTCCCCTTCGCCATCGGCTCGCGGCGCAATCCGCGGGCCTGGCGATTCGTGATCGCCGCGGTGCTGCTCGGGGTGTTCTACGAGACGATCGAGCAAGGGGCGGTCGCCACCGCGGTTGCCGGCATGTCGCCCTGGATCACCTTGTGGGTTCCCTTCGCGGCGCTCGCCGCCTTTGCCTTCTGGCGGTTCTGGAATGCAAGCTTCCGCTTGAAGCGCGACCGGCTCGAGCCGGTGGTCCAGTCGCTGACCGCGTTCACCGGCGGGATGTGGAAGCGGCTGGCGCCGCAGGGGCTCGCGCCATGAGCATCATCGGCTGGATGCTGAGCCGGATGATCCTCATGCGGTTTCTTGCGTTTCTGGTCGGCATCACCGGATTCGTCATCACGCTTCAGGTGTTCACGCTGGTCGACGACATCCTCAAAGCCGGCGGCAACAAGCTGATCGCGGTCGCGGAATATGCGCTCCTGCTATGGCCGGTCACGGCAGCGACCTTCGTGGCGGTCTGCGCGCTGCTGGCCGTTCTGCTGACGCTGGTCGAGCTGTCGGCGCGCAACGAGCTGGCAGCGATCTGGGGAACCGGCGTGTCGCCCTATCGGCTCGTTCTCATGCTGATGCCGGTCGGGCTGACGCTCGGCGGCCTGCAGTTCCTCATCGTCGATCAAGCGGTGCCGCGGGTGACACCGGCGCTGGTCGATTGGGGCATCGGCGACTACAGCAAGAAAAAGCTCGCGGTCGGCGAAGGCGACCCGATCTGGCTCAGATCGGGCAACGACATTCTGCGCGCCGGCAAGGCCAATGCCTCGGCCAGCAAGCTCGACAATGTCATCATCTTCCGCCGCGACGCCGCAGGGATGCTGGAAGAGCAGATCATGGCGTCGCATGCGGCGCTCAAGGATCATCGCTGGCTGCTCGAGGATGTGGTGATCTATACGGCCGAGGCGGCGCGGCCAGCGCGCGTCAAATGGCTGGTCTATTCGGGGGCGATGCGGCCGGCGGCCGCCGGATCGCGCTCCGGCGACCCGGAAGAGATGAGCATCGGCGATCTCGGCTACTTCATCCGAAATGCCGGCTTCGGGATCCGGCCGGTTCACGTCTACGAGACCTGGTGGCACCGACGGGTCAGCATGCTGCTCACCGCCTGGCTGATGATTGCGATCTGCCTGCCGCTGGCGGTGCGGTTCCGCCGCAGCGGCGCGGGCGGTCCGATCTTCATGATCGGTCTCGCCATCGGCTTCACCTATTCGATCTTCGAGGGTATCTCGCTGACCATGGGCGAGACCGGAATGATCACACCGTGGATCGCCGCCTGGATTCCGCTGATCGCCTATTCGGCGGTGGGGGCGGCCATCGCCTTCCGCGCTGAGACCGTGCAGTAGCGGGCTGAGAAGCGATCAGCCGTTGACCACCCGCCGCGAGCCCTTCGACACCACCTGACCGAACAGCGCGATGATCTCGTCGATGTCGCCGGTGGTGTGGGCGGCGGAGACCGAGCAGCGCAGCAGGCACAGCCCGCCCGGCGTCCCCGGCGGGATCGCCATGTTGACATAGACGCCATGGTCGAGAAGCTGGTTCCACATGACGTAGCAGGACATTTCGTCGGGGCAGCGGACCGCGACGACCGGGCTCGGCACGTCGCAGCCGGTGACCAGGCCAAGCGCCCGGAAGCCCCTGAACAGCCGCTCGGAATTGGCGGCGATGCGCTCGCGCAGCTCCGGCTTGCCCTTGAGGACGCGCAAGGCCTGCAGCGAGGTGGCGATGCTGGCGGGCGAGGAGGAGGCGGTGAACATATAGGGCCGCATGGCGTAGCGCAGCAGCTCGAACATCGGATGGTCGCCGGCACCGAAGCCGCCGATGGCGCCGATGCTCTTGGAGAAGGTGCCGACGATGAAGTCGCATTCCTCCTCGAGCCCGGCCTCCTCGGCAAGGCCGCGGCCATTGCGGCCGAGAACGCCGAAGGAATGCGCTTCATCGACGAGAAGCTGGAAGCCGCGGCGGCGCTTCACCTCGATGAACTCGGCGAGCGGCGGCCGGTCGCCGACCATCGAGTAGATGCCCTCGAGCACCACCAGGCGGCCGCCCTCACTGTCGGCGCGGGCAAGGCGGCGGTCGAGATCCTCGGGATCATTGTGGCGGAAGCGCACAAGCTGGGCGCGCGACAGGGTGCATCCGTCATAGATCGAGGAATGCGAATCGGCGTCGAGATAAATGGTGTCCTTGGGTCCGGCGAGGCCGGCAATCATGCCGAGATTGGCCTGGTAGCCGGTCGAGAAGACGATGCAGTGGCGCCGGCCGAGAAATTCGGCGATCTCGCGCTCGAGGGCGAGATGCATGTCGTAGGTGCCATTGGCGATGCGCGAGCCGGTAGTGCCCGTGCCGAAGGCGGCAAGCGCCTGCTGACCGGCGGCGATGCAGGAGGGATCGAAGGTCACGCCCATGTAATTGTTGGTGCCGGCGAGGATCGTCTCGCGACCGTTGATGATGGCGCGGGTCGGCGAGATCACCTGGCTGTTGCTCACCGCCAATGGATTGGTCCCGAACCGTCCGAGCGCTGCCCCGCGCTCGCCCAGACCGCGATGCTTCTCGAAGAGATCCTGCATGGTCACGCCGCTCGCATGGTGCGCTCCGCGACGACCTTCACCAGGTCCTCGATGGAGCGGGTTTCGGAAAGGACGTTGAGAGGAATGTCGATGTCGAAGTGATCCTCGATCTCCATCACGAAATCCATCACCGCGACCGAGTCGATTTCAAGGCCGGTCATGATTTCGAGATCCGGTTCGAGCGCCACACCCTTCTTGTTGAAGGGTTGCAGCAATTCGCAGATTTTGGCGAAAATGGCAGGATCGCTGACGCTCATCGCCGCCCCCCTTGCTGTTGACCGTGGCGAACCGGGTTTCTAGTCGCCGGACGGGTGCGAGGCAACCATCCTTCACGAATGTACCAATCGAGGGTTGTCGCCAGACCTTCGGCAAAGGCGACACGCGGCCGCCAGGCGGTTGCTGCATCGAGCCCCTCGGCGTGGCTCACCCAGTCGCGATGATAGAGCTCGGGGAGCTTGTCCACGGTCAGCATCGGCGGCCCGCCGCTCAGCCGCGCGGCGAGCGTTGCGACGTGCGCGGTCAATCTGGCGAGGGGCGGCGGCAGGAACAGAGTGCGGGGCGAGCGGCCGGAATGGCGCGCCGCCTGGCGGACCAGGTCCGGCCAGGAATAGCCGCCGGGAGTGCCGTCTGAAAGCTCGAAGGGACCACTTCGACATGACGGGGCGCCGGCGACCGTGGCGACCGCCGCAGCGAGATCGCGCACGAAGATCAACGAGACCCGCTGGTCGGCTGCCACCGGCAGGATGACCAGTGGTTGGAGGAGCTGGCGGATCAGGGGCAGCGTGGCGCGGTCACCGGGACCGTAGACGGCGGGGGGCCGCAGGATGACGAAGCCCGAGGCTGGCAACGCGCTGGCGAGCGCCGCCTCGCTCTCGGCTTTGCTCCAGGCATAGTCGGTGAGGGCGGGCTCGCGCGCGGCGATCGACGACAGGTGGACGACGCGGCGCACACCTGCCGCCGCGGCGGCAGCGGCCAGGTTGCGGGTGCCGTCGATGTTGGCCGACGCGTAGGCAGAGCGGTCCGGTGCGCTGATGGCACCGGCGCAATGGATGACGGTATCGGTGCCCTCCACCAGGCGCGCCAGAGCGCCACGGTCGGCCAGCGAGCCGCGGATGATCTCGGCATTGCCGCCACCGGCGTTGGCGGTCGCCGGATTGCGCATCAGGAGACGCAGCGATCGTCCCGATCCCGCCAGTGCGGCAATGACATGGCGGCCGATAAAGCCCGTTCCGCCGGTGATCGCAATTGTGGTCATTCAGCAAAAGGCCCAGATTTCAAGCGCATGGCCCTGGCGCGGGCGATGCGCCCGCCTCAGATGCTCTCCGATTGGAGCGTTTATCGGGCGCGGCTGCGCCCGTCGGAAATTACTGCGTGACTGCCATTTCCGAGGCGACCGCGACACTGCCGGGGGACGACATCGCGATGTCCGCGAGGCCCTGGAGGAAGCGCTGCCTGGCGCCCGAGCGCGACAGCTTCCCGGAAGAGGTGAATGGCAGGGTGCCGCGCGCCACGAGAAGCACCTCGCAGTCGATTCCAGCGACCTCGCGGACCCGGCGGGCGACCTTGGCGCGAAGCTGCTCGAGCTCCAGGGGGTCGCCGGTGCGGCATTCGACCAGAACGACCACCTTGTCCTCGCCCTCATCGGTCTCGACGGCGAAGGCCGCGACATCGCCGCTGCGCACGTCCTCAAGCTGCTCGACGGCCCATTCGATGTCCTGCGGCCAGATGTTGCGGCCGTTCAGCAGGATCAGGTCCTTGGCGCGTCCGGTGATGACGATCTCGCCATCGAGCCAGTAGCCCATATCGCCGGTGCGCAGGAAACCGTCGGTGCTCATCACCTCGTCGGTGGCCAGACGGTTGGCGAAATAGCCGGCCATCACGCTCGGGCCGCGGATCAGGATATGGCCGATCTCGCGATCGGACAGCGGCCGGCCCTTGTCGTTGACGACGACGACCTCATGGCCGGGAAGCGGGCGGCCGCAGGCGACGAAGGCGCGGGTGCGGCCCGGCATGTCACGCAGGGTCGGCGATGCCGGAACGGCAATGCGGCGCAGCTTGTAGCGGGCCCGGTCGACGACATCGATGCGCGGTGCGCGCTCGAGATCGCCGAAGGTGATCGCGAGCGTGGTCTCGGCCATGCCGTAGCTCGGCAGGAAGGCGCGGCGGTCGAACCCGGCCGGGGCGAGCGCCTCGGCGAAGGCTTCGAGAATCTCGGGCCGCACCATGTCGCCGCCAATGCCGGCAATCCGCCACTGGGCCAGATCGAGACCCTTGACATCGGCGCCGGCGCGGCGGGCGGCCAGGTCATAGCCGAAGGACGGCGAATAGGCGATGGTGCACTGGTTGTCCGACATCAGCTTCAGCCAGAGGCCAGGACGGCGGGCGAAGGCCGAGGTGGCGAGATAGTCGATGCTGCCCTGCGCCACCACTGGCGAGATGCAGAAGCCGACCAGGCCCATATCGTGATAGAGCGGCAGCCAGGAGAACGCCCGATCGCCTTCCTTGAACTGAAGCCCGTGCTCCAGGATGCCGAAGGAATTGGCGCAGATCGCCCGCTGCGAGATCAGCACGCCCTTGGGCGCCGAGGTCGAGCCGGAGGAATATTGGATATAGGCCGCCTCATCGGGGCGGAACGGCTCGAGCCGCTGGCCGGAGGCGGGCAGCTCGTTGAGCTCGGCATGGGTCAGCACGCGAATGCCGCCGCGCGGACCGGCCGCCGCCGTGAGGTGGTCGAGGAACTCGGGAGCCGTGATCGCTGCCGAGACCTTGGCGCTGCGGAACATGCCGGTGATGCGCTCGACATAGGTGTCCTTGCCGCCGACCGACATGCTGTAGGGAATCGGGCACGGCACCAGACCGGCGTATTGGCAGCCGAAGAAAACCTCCATGAAGGACGGGGTCGTCTCGGCAACCACCGCCGCCCGATCGCCACGGCGAAAACCGGCCGCGATCAGGCGATTGGCGGTGCTCACGGCACGCTCCCGGAGTTCGCCATAGGGCATGGCATGCTCTAGCAACCCGCGGCTGCTGTAGAAATTCATGCCGGTTCTGCCGCGGGCCGCATAATCGAGGGCCTGCCACAATGTCCCAAAGGGACCGTTTTGCTGCTGAAGACCGATGTTGGTTCGCGGCGTGGGCGCCAAGACAGCTGCCCGATCCGCGCGTATAACGATCCCCGACGTCGTTTCGACCCGCACGACGACCCCTCCGACCCGCTCCGACCGCGCCGTTCTGGACCAGCGTGGTCTCCCCAAATCACCGACTCAGTGTGGACCTCAGTCAGGTGTGAATTCATTGCTAACAGTCGCATTTGGGAGGGCAAAATCAATTGGTGTTTCAAAATATAACGCTGGAAAACCCGGTTCACTGCGGCTTTGCGAGAAGGACTAGTAAAATCAGCAACAGAACGGCCCCCAAACAGAACCCGGACAACCATGCGAGCAGAAGTGCCGCCGATGAGTGTCCGACGATTAGTTGACGATTGTTGCCTGGCTGCAACATTCGTTCGCGCTCGACAAGACGGTGAGCGATGCGCTCGCCGATATACTTTGCCATTTCTGGTCGCTCGCGGGAGGAAAACAGCGACTCTTGCCCGGTGGAGCGATCCTGGATCAGGCAGTAGGTGCGCGGATCGGGCGCCATCACGACATAGGTGACGAGGTCGATCCATAATTTCGGCGGGTCGCCGGGGATCAGCGCCAGGTCGACGAAGTCCTTCAGGCGGGCATTGCCGTCGACCACCGGGGTGAGATCGTCGCGCAGGGCCTGGAGCCTCAGGGTCTGGGCATCCCTGATATCCGCGAGAGCGTCAAAATGAGCCGATTGCGCCAGCCTGGCACGGCGCAGCGACTCCTCGAAAGATCCATCCTCGGTCGGCTTCATCGGCGGAAACTATCCTAATCGACCAACCCTATTGCATTCGGTGCAGAATTCGAGGACATTTGCAATCTCCAGTTGATTTTTCGTGCAGTTCATGTCCGTCCGCCTCCTGTCACTCGCAGCCCTTCTCCTCTGCACCTCGCTGCCCGGCGCACGCGCCGGCGAATTCTGGCTGTCGACCGGCGGCGGCCTCGATTCGCGCGGTCTCGGCGCCTGGCAGGCGGTCACCAGCGCACCGCTCGGCCGCATCGACACCGCCGGGCCGCGGCTCAGCGCCTTTCTCTCCGAAAGCAAGGGCGACAATTCGGCGGTGGTCGAAGGCGGCTGGTCCTTCGGGCATAGCGAAATCAGGGGCGAGATGCTGGCCGGGGTGGAGGTGCGCCAGGAGGGCGATGGGAACCGGCTCTCGCCAGTCGTCTCGGCGACGTTCGAAACAAAGGTCGGCCGTGGCGGGATCTCGGCGCTCGCCGTGCTGCGGCCGGCCTATGGCGAGGGCTGGGCTGAGCTTCGCCCCTGGCTCCGGCTCGACGATTGCTGGAAGCTCGGGGTGCTGGCGGCAGGCAAGGAAGCGGATGCGGGTTTTCGCGCCGGCGTCTTCACCAGCGGCTACCGCGTCCTGCTGCCGGCGGTGCGGGAGCTGTTTCTCGGCGGCGAGCTCGGCCTTGAACGGAATGCCAATGGCGCGGCGGTAGCGCTCTATGGCGGGATCAATCTGGGTTTTGGTTTCTGAGCCACTGCCTGGCGAACAGACCGGTGACGACCGGCAGCGCGATGCTCAAGCCCAGGTAGCGGGCGATCTGATGGGCGCCGACATAGGCGGGGTCGAGGCCGAGGGCGATGCCAAGGGCGGACATGGCCTCGAGTCCGCCTGGAGCAAAGGCGACAAGTGCGTCGGCCAGCGGCACCCCGGCGATCCAGCTCGCGGCCACCGCACCGACCAGCGCAATGGCGAGCGACAGAAGGAAACCTCCGAAGCCGACCCACAAGGTTCCCATGATGTCGGCAGCGCGGACGCCGGCAAAGCGATCGCCGATGGCCGCCCCGAGAACCACATAGGCGGGAGTCATCAGGGCCATAGGCAAGGCACCCTGGACGATGCCGGAAAGATGCAGCACGCCATTGGCGAGAGCCGCGCCGAGCATCAGGCCGGCCGGGACATGGAGCCAGGCGAAGAGCGATCCGACGGCAGTGCCGGCGGCGATCGCGAGCGCGGTGTCGAGGGCGCTGCCGGCATGGGCCAGCGCGGGATGATCGGTGCTGCCGGCCGGCCCGAGGCCGGTGATCAGCAATGGCAGGGCGGCCACCAGGAAGACCAGGCGGAACGACTGGACGACGGTGACGCGCGCCATGTCGGCCTTGGCCTTCATCGCCACCATAAGGACCAGCGACAGGGCGCCGGGAACCGCGGCGAAAAAGGCGGTCGGCTCGTCCCAGGCGTGGCCGCGGCGGAAGAACGCCATGCCGCTGACGATGATCGCGGTGACGGTGAGGGCGAGAAACAACAGGCTCAGCGGCCATTTGCCCATGCTGGCGATGGTCTCCCAATTGACCGCAGCGCCGATCTGGGTGCCGAGCAGCAGGAAGACCGCGTCGCGCAGGATCCAGGGAATGTCAAAACGGGCACCGGCCGCGAGCAGCGGCAGGGTGGCCAGCATCGAACCGGCAAGCCAGGGCGCCGGCGCATCGATGAGCGTGAAGAGATAACCGCCGAGGGCGCAGACGATCAGTGCCCCGGCGAGACGCACCCATCGCTTCATCGAAAACTCAGGTAGCTCCCGAGCGGGCATCCTCGATCAGCCGCACGAGCCGGGCATTGATCGCCGGCGAGCCCTCGACGACGAAGCTCCACAGCAGGCGGGTGTAGGAGCCATGGGTCGCCAGGGTCTCGTAGAATTCCGGCGCGATGCGGGTCAGCTCCGGCAGGCGGTTCCACGGCACGGTCGGCAGGTCGTGATGCTCGTTGTGGTAGCCCATATTGAGGTCGAGCGCGTTGCAGACCCCGTAATAGCTGGTGGTCTCCTGATCTTCGCCGATCAGGAAATGCTCCTGGATCCAGCGGGCGCTGATCGGGTGGAGACCGCCGATCGAGAACAGCGTCGAGAGCGCGAGATAGAGGAGCGCCATGCCGCCCATGGTGAAATAGATGACGATGTCGATGGCGAAGATGGCCAGGACGTTGAACACGATCCAGAAATCGAGAACGTTGCCGCCCTTCATGACCAGCGGGCGGGCGGCCTGCAGGAACGGCATGAGGAAGATCCAGGCCGCCCGTCCCACCGGTCCGCGATTGAACAGGCTGATCTCCCAGTCCGGCGGCAGGTCGGGATCGTAGCCCGGCACGCCGAGATAGGTGTGATGACGCAAATGGTGGCGCTCGAAGGAGGTGAAGCTCGGCACGAGCTGGGCGACATTGCAGAGAACCCCCGCCAGCCGGTTGGCGGCGAGGCTCTTGAACACCAGCCGGTGGGTGCATTCATGGACCATCACGAACAGGGCGTGATTGGCGAAAGCGCCGATCGCATAGGCGAGAACCAGCACCAGCCACCAGGGGGCGTCCCGCACGGCGAAGGCGATGGCGAATTGCAGCGCCGTGGTGGCGACGATGATGCCGAAGGTCCAGGGATTGCGGCCGATCAGGGCGCGCGCCTCGGGATGGCTCCTGAGAATCTGCTTGGCGCGGACGCGGTGGGAAATCATCGCGTCGGTGTGGACGAACTCGCCCACGGGCTGAGCGCGGCCGACCTCGTCAACCTCTGTGACCAGCGCCATTCACCCCTCCGAAGGTCCCGAACGCGCCCGCTTGCGCGTCCCCCAATCACCGTCTACCTAGATTTTGCATTCTAGCCAAGCAACCTTGCCGCTCAACCGCTCTTGCGCCTGCTCTTCGTCGCACATTGCTTTCCCCCGAAAAACCGGCCCCTGTCCAAGGTCGGCGGCATGCAGCGCGTCGGAATCGACCTGCTGGCCGCGCTCAAAAGGCGCGACGACATCGAGATCGACACGCTGATTCTCCACACCGCGGGGGTCGGCATGGCGATCAAGGCAGTGCCCTTCTACAGTTTCGCGCTCAGCCGAATCTTCCAGCTGTGCCGGTCGGGACGGGTCGATGCGGTGCTGTTTTCCGCCATGGCGTCGGGCTGGATGAGCGTCCTGATCAAGCCGCTGCTCAAGCGCAGCGTGCCGATGGCGACGATCTGTCATGGCCATGACGTGATCATGGATGTCGCACCCTATCAGCTGCTGGTCCGCCGCATGTTCGCCACACTCGATGCGGTGTTTCCGGTCAGCCGGGCAACCGGAGCACGGGTGCTGGAGCGCGGGCTGCCGGCAGAGCGGCTCCATGTCATCAACAACGGCATCGACCTTTGCCGCTACCCAGCGCCGCCGCGTCGCGAGGAGCGCCGCGCCATTCTCGCCCGCACCTTTCCCGAGGCGGCGGCCGCGCTCACATCGGAGGCCCTGGTGCTGTGCACCACCGGCCGGCAGATCCGCCGCAAGGGCCATGGCTGGTTCGTCGACAATGTCATGCCGATCCTGCCGGTGCATGTTCACTTCTGGCTGGCCGGCGATGGCCCCGAGGGTCAAGCAATCGAGGCAGCGGCGGCCCGCCATGGCCTTGGCAACCGGGTGCGGCGGCTAGGGCTCGTCACCGACGAGCAGGTGGCCAATCTCTATCGCGGGGCCGACCTTTTCGTCATGCCGAACATTCCGGTCGAAGGCGATATCGAGGGATTCGGGGTGGTGCTGCTGGAAGCCGGTCTCAACGGCATGACCTCGGTGGCAGCGCGACTCGAAGGCATCGAGGATGCCGTCACCCAGGGCGCCAACGGCTTTCTGGTGGAAAGCCGCGACGCGCAAGCTTTTGCTGACGAGATCGTCCGCCTGGATCACGATCGCGATCGTCTGTTCGCGCTTGGCCAGGCAGCATCGCAATTCACCCGGCAACGCTTTTCCTGGGACGAGATCGCGGCGCGCTATGTCGAGGTGCTGCGCGCGGTGGCGAGCACTTCGTAATAATAGCCTTCGAGGGTCTCCATCGCGTGCCGCCAGCTGTAGTCGCGGCTGCGGGCCACCGCCTTGTCGCCCATGCGGCGGCGCAGACCGGCATCCTGCACCAGACGGGTGATGGCATCGGCAAAGGCCGGCTTGTCGCCGTCCTCGATCAGGTAGCCGGTCTCGCCGGGCAGCACCAGCGAGGCGCTGCCGGTGGCATTGGCGCAGACCGCCGGAAGCCCCGATGCCATGGCCTCGAGCGTCACGATGCCGAAGGTCTCGGTGACGCTCGGGAAGAAGAACACGTCGGCCGAGGCATAGGCACTCGACAAGGTCTCGCCGTCGAGAAAGCCGGTGAACACCGCCTTCGGCAGCCTGGCCTGGAGCTTGGGGCGCTCGGGCCCCTCGCCGACGAAAAGCTGGCGGTGCGGCACGCCGCGCCGCTCGAGGAGCTGGAAGACATCCTGGACGAGACCGAGATTCTTCTCGGCGACCAGCCGGCTGATGAACGCCACCACCACCTCGTCATCGCCAAGGCCCAAGGCGCGACGCCATTCGAGCGACCGACGAGCGGGATTGAAGCGCTCGAGATCGACGCCGCGGGTCCACAGGCGGACGTCGTTGCCGATCCGCTCGGCGCGAAGAAGCTCGACGACCTCCTGCGACGGCGCATAGAGCTGACGGCATGACGAGTAGAGCCAGCGCAAATAGCGCTGCCAGGGTCCTGCCAGGAAGCCGACCCCATAATAGTGGCTGTATATATCGTGACGCGAATGGTAGGAGGCGACGCAGGGAACCTGCCATTTCCGCGCCAGGCGCACCGCCGCGAGGCCCAGCGGGTCCGGCGAGGCGACGTGAAACAGCGTCGGGTGGAACGCGGCGATCTTGTCGCGCACGGCGCGCGGGATGCCGAGCGTCAGCCGGTACTCGCTGCGCCCGGGGATCGGGACCGAGGGGACGGGCGTCACGGTCCCATAGGATTCAAACACCGGCTCGCCGGGCAGCGGGGCCACAACCATTACCGGCACTGATCTTGATTCAAGGTGCTGCACCAGACGGTTGAGGGCGACGACGGCACCGTCCTTGACGTAATTGTAGTTGCCGCACCACACCACGACCCGCAGCTGCCCGTTCGGGTGCGTGTTCCAGAACGCAGAGTCCGGAACGTTCTGGTTCATGCCCCCTGCCCTTCCGGCTTCGGCCTGGCCAGGCTCACAAGCAGGAAATCGACCATCTCGTCGAGCGTCGGATGTGGCATCCCCGCACACTCCACCATCAATCGGGGGTGACAGAACCGGACCATGGCGGCCTGCACGCAATGGGCGGACATGACCGGGTCGCTGTCGCGAAATTCACCCCGCGCGATGCCCTCCCTGATCAACCCGGTCAGAATGCCATGGATGGTCTCGAGATGCTGCCTGATTATCGGCCAGCTCTCGGAGATGGCGACTGCAACCATCTCGTGCATCTTGAGGTCGCGCAGGTAACGCTCGGCGTTCATGCTGTGCATGTCGGTGAGGAGCTTGCGCAGCCGCTCGGCAGCCGAACCGGCAGCGGCAGCGTTGCGGCGGGCCTCTCCCTCGACCTCGCCCGTGAGGGTGAGGGCCACGGCCTCGTTGATCGCCTTTTTCGATTCGAAGAAGCGGTAGACATTGGCCGAGCTCATGCCGAGCTCCCGGGCAATGTCGGCAACCGTGGTCTTTTGATAGCCGTAGCGGTGGAAGAGGGCTTCCGCCGCGCGGAGGATTCGTGTCCGCGTCTCCCGTTCGCGAAGCTCGGCCGAATCTTGGGCAATGCTCATCATATTGGTCCTAAATCATAAGGGCCCGGCTCGCAATGGCGTCACGCAAAGGCAGGGCATCAGGGCAGTCGGCAGCGACGGCCGGGTCAGTGCTCGACGCCGGCCGTTCCTTCAGGAGGCCACTTCGAGAAGCCTCTCATCCTCAGCCCCCTTTGCTCCTCGCCCGGGAAACGGGAAGGGGAAGCGCCCGCCGGCCGTGAGCGTGTCCTGCTCGCGGAGGCTGCGACGATTCCACAGGGCATAGAGGGCCGGCACGAACAGCAGCGTCAGGAAGGTGGCGACGAAGAGCCCGCCCATGATGGTGACCGCCATCGGCCCCCAGAAGGCGGAGCGCGACAGCGGGATCATCGCCAGAATGGCCGCCAGCGCCGTCAGCACCACCGGGCGGGCACGGCGCACGGTCGCCTCGATGATGGCGGTCCGCCGGTCATGGTGACCGCCGCGCGCATCGCTCTCGATCTGATCGACCAGGATGACCGTGTTGCGCATGATCATGCCAGCGAGGGCGATGAGGCCGAGCAGCGCGACGAAGCCGAAGGGCATGCTCGCGACATTGAGCGCCAAGGCGGCGCCGATCAGGCCGAGCGGCGCGGTCAGCAGCACCAGCATCAGGCGCGAGAAGCTCTGCAGCTGGACCATCAGGATGGTCAGCATCGCTGCCAGCATGATGGGAAAGACCGCGAACAGCGAGGCATTGGCCTTGCTCGACTCCTCGATCGCGCCGCCGACATCGATGCGATAACCGGGCGAGAGGGTTCGCCTGATCGAATCGATCGCCGGCAGGAGCTGGGCAGTGACGTCGGGCGCCTGGACCCCGTCGACAATGTCGCTGCGGACAGTGATCGCCATGTCGCGGTTGCGCCGCCACAGGATCGGGTCTTCGTGGCCGAAGCCGACCTTGGCGACCTGGGCCAGGGGAACCGGCACGCCGTTCCTTGTCAGGATCGACAGATCCTCGATTCGCCCAAGCGCGAGGCGCTCGCCGGGCACGGCGCGGGCCACCACATCGACCTGCTCGCGGCCGTCGCGGACCGTCGTCACGGTGGTGCCGCTCAGCAGCGTCTGAAGCGTCGCCGCCATGTCCTCAGGGGTGAGCCCGAGGGCGCGGGCGCGCTCCTGGTCGACCTCGAGGGTGATCGAGGGCGAGCGCTCGTTCCAATCGAGATGCGGCTCGACGACATTGCTGTTGCCGCGCATGGCGTCGCGCACCTTCCAGGCGATCTCGCGCACCGCCTGGGCATCGGGACCGATCACCCGGAACTGCACGGGATAGCCGACTGGCGGGCCGAAATTGAAGCGATCGACGCGGACGCGCGCCGCCGACATGGCGCCTTTGTCGACCGCCGCTTCGAGGCGGGCCTTGATACGCTCGCGTGCCTCGACGTCGCGCGACTGGATGACGATCTCGGAGAAGGCCTCGTTGGGCAGCTGCGGGCTGAGGCCGAGCCAGAAGCGCGGGCTGCCTCGCCCGACATAGGCGGTCCAGGTTGCGATATCCTTATCGTCCTCGAGCAGCGTCTCGGCTTCCTTTACGACCGCGAGAGTGGCGCCAATGGCGCTGCCCTCGGGGAGCCGCAGCTGCAGGAAGAGCTCGGGCCGCTCGGAGCGCGGGAAGAATTGCTGCTGCACCTTGCCGAAGGCAAAGATGGAGCCGGCGAAGATGAGGGCGGTGGCGGCGACGACGATGATGCGGTGCTGGACGCACCAGGCGATGACCCGGCGGAGCGCACGGTAGAGGCGGCCATCGTACATGTCATGCGCAGCGTCGCGCTCCTTGAGGCGCGGCAGCAGCTTGACGCCGAGATAGGGCGTGAACACCACCGCGACGAGCCACGAGGCGATGAGCGCCAGGGCAACCACCCAGAAGATGCCGCCGGCATATTCGCCGGTGCTCGAGCGGGCGAATCCGACCGGCAGAAATCCCGCCGCGGTCACCAGCGTGCCGGTCAGCATCGGGAAGGCGGTAGTGTCCCAGGCGAAAGAGGCAGCGCGAATCCGATCGATCCCCTGCTCGATCTTCACCATCATCATCTCGACGGCGATAATGGCATCGTCGACCAGCAGGCCGAGAGCGATGATGAGGGCGCCGAGCGTGATGCGGTGCAGGTCGAGGCTCATGGCATTCATCGCGATGAAGACGATGGCGAGCACCAGGGGAACCGACAGCGCGACCACGATGCCGCTGCGCCAGCCGAGCGACAGGAAGCTGACCAGCAGGACGATCCCCAATGCTTCCATGAAGGACCGGACGAACTCGCCGACGGCGTGGGCAACGACCTGCGGCTGGTCGGCGATCTGCTCGATGTCGATGCCGGCCGGGATTTCATTGGCAAAGGCGTCGACCGCGGTCTTCAGATGGTCGCCGAGATCGAGGATGTTGCCGCCCTTCTGCATGACGACGCCGACGATCAGCGACGGAACGCCCTTCTGGCGGACGAGGAAGTCGGAAGGGTCCTCGAAACCGCGAGTGATGGTGGCGATGTCGCCGAGGCGGAACACCTTGCCTGCCGCTTCTACCGGCGTCTCGGCCACGGCCTTCTCGCCGCCCAGCGCACCGCTGATGCGCAGCGGCACGCGCTGCGCCGTGCTGTCGATCAGGCCGGCCGGAACCATGGCGTTCTGCTTCGCCAGCGAATCGAAGATGGCCTGGGACGGGATGCCGAGCGCGGCCAGTCGGGCATGGCTGAACTCGACATAGATCTTTTCGTCCTGAATGCCGTAAATGTTGACCTTGACGACGTCGGGGACCGAGAGCAGCCGCTGGCGCAGGGCTTCGGCGGCCTTTTTCAGCTGTGCGAAATCAGCGCCGTCGCCGGTCAGGGCGTACATGACCGAATCGACATCGCCATATTCGTCGTCGACATTGGGCCCGATAAGCCCGGCGGGCAGCTCGGGGCGAAGATCGGCCAGCTTCTTGCGCAGCAGATAGAAGAGGTAGGGGACCTGAGCCGGCGGCGTGGTGTCGCGGAACTCGACCTGCATCGCGACGAACCCGGCTTTCGAGTAGGTCTGCACCTTGTAGAAATAGGGAAGCTCCTGGATCTTCTTCTCGATCCTGTCCGCCACCTGCTCCTGAATCTCGGAGGCGGTCGCGCCGGGCCACATCGCGGTGACGACGGCGACCTTGATGGTGAAGGAGGGATCCTCGGCGCGACCGAGCTGGAAATAGGCGAGGCCGCCGCCGATCGCGATCGCCAGCAGGAGAAAGAGCGTCAGAGCCGAATGACGGACGGCGAGCGCCGACAGGTTGAACTTGCGCATGACCGGTCTTCTCAGCGGGGAAGCTGCTCGATCGGCCTGACCTTGAGGCCGCTGTCGAGCTTGTGGACGCCGAGCGTCACGATGAGATCGCCATCGGCAACACCGCTCTCGAGGAGCGCCGTCTGCCCGTCGAATTTGGCAATGGCGACCGGCTGAAGCGCCAGGGTGCCGGCGGCACGGTCGACCTTCCAGACGGCGGGACCGGTTCCCTGATCGAGCACCGCCGACAATGGCACCGGAGCGAGGCGCCGGCGGGCGGCAGCGAGGGAAAGCGTGGCGGACAGGCCGAGACGAACCGAATCGTCCGGCGCTTCGATGGTGTAGCGTGCCGCGAAGGTGCGGGTCATGGGGTCGGCCAGCGGGGCCAGCTCGCGCAGGCGGGCGGCATAGGTCTTACCGCCGGCGGACCAGAGCGACACGGTGGCGACACCGGTGCGGGCGCGCTCGACGAGTGCCTCGGGCACCGCGATCTCGGCCTCGACCTCGCCAGCCTTGGCGATGACGAAAGCCGGCGCGCCGACATCGACGACCTGGCCAGGCTCGACCCGAACGGCGGTGACGACGCCGTCATCCTGGGCGATGAGGGTGGCATAGCGCAGCGCATTGCGGGCGAGACCGACAGCCCGCTCGGCCCGCATCAGGCGGCTCCTCGCCTCATCGGCAACGGCCTTCTGGCGGTCATAGGCGGCAGCGGCGGTGAAACCCTTGTCGCGCAAGGTGGCGAAACGGGCCTGCTCGGCCTCCTCGTGGATGAGGACGTTGCGCGCTGCCCGCTCCTCCGCCTCGGCCTGGTCGAGCTGGAGGCGAAAATCGGCATCGTCGAGCATGGCGAGCGGATCGCCGGCCTTGACGGTCGAGCCGACATCGACAAAGCGGCGAACCACCCTGCCCGCGACGCGGAAGCCATGGCTGCCTTCGATGCGCGGCTTGATCTGCGCGGTGAATGTCCGGACATCCTCCCCGTCAGCGAATTTGATCGGCGCCACCAGGACCGGCTTAGGCGGATGCACGACGACTGGCGCGCCGTTCGACTCGCCGCAGGCGGCGAGCAGCGGCAACATTACAACCAAGCTCAACCTTGCAGAGAAGATATGAGTACGGAGACGGTCCAGCATGTCTGGCACTCCCGGTAGCACCCCAAATCGCCACGCAAAAGTTGGTTAATCATGACGACTGATAAAAGTCAAATATTATCAGTAATCCAAAACTTCACCGAATCGTGTAGATTCTGCAACTTCAGTGCGTACACACGATCGGCTGCCTGCAAGCGGTTGCGGTCGCCGATGTCAGGCGAGATGGCAAGACCGAAATGGGTCCGGCCGAGCTCGAATGCGATATAGCAGGGCTCCAACAACCTGATGAGCTGACGGGCGATTCTGCGCCCGGATGCTCCTTCGGTTCGACGCGCGAGCGTTTCACGCTCTTCATTGTCGAGATCGAATTCGACAGCAGCGCCAGCGAGGTCCCAGGCAATATCCTGACAGCCGACGAGATCATGGCCGAAAGCATGGTCGAGCGCGTCGGTCTTCATCAGTCGACCGTCCGGCTGGAGAATCCATTCATAGGGCTGGAGCCGATTGTCGGTGGCGCAGCGCTCGAGGCCCGACTCATAGGCCGGGAGCCCGGCGAGGACCTGGGCGAGCCGATCCGAGTGGCCCTGCCCCAGCCGCTCGGCGGTGTTGACCACCGCCATTCGCACGAGCTCCCGGAGCGGCGCCCCTTCGTCCTTTGCCGCCGGGAACGCACTGGCGCGGAAGCCGAGATAGTCGCCAAGACGGGCAACCAGTTGGCGACGTGGCAGCGTGGCAAGCGGCGTTGCGGGTGCTGCGGGAAGCCAGGATTCGACAATGAAGCCGTGAACGAGCGTCAGCGGATCGGCAGTGAAACCTGCAGCCGACAACGCCCGTGCCTCGACCAGCTTGCGCTCGCCAATCGGGCCGAGGCCGGCGAATTTGACGAGGACCTGCCGGCCGGCGGCAATGGTCCGGTATTTGCGTTTCTCCATCGCCGGCACGGCTGGCGGCCAATGCTGCTCCGGACCGTGGACGGCGCATCGCCAGGCCCCGGCGGAAAGGTCCTCGAGCGGGGCCTCCAGCGGACCGATGGCATCGCCCAGCCAGGTTGTCAGCCGATGCGCGACTTGGTCCGTGTCCAGGAAGACGTCGTCGAAAGTCGCCACGTGACGGGTAAGGCCAGGCCACCGCCGCATGACGATTTCGCCTGCCTGCGGTCCCGGCGCGCCCTTGTGGCTGGTGAAGAGTTGAAGTCGCTGGCTCGCCACGCCGTGCTCCTCCAGCCAGTCGACCACCGATATGAAGGAGCTGCCGGACAGGCCCGGCCCCTCGTCGGCCACGGCGATCGAGCCCTTCCTGTCGCGCATCATGCGCGCCAGGCCGTCATCGGCGACAATGCGCCGATCATAAGGATCACCACGGGGCCTGAGGCTTGCCATCGCACCAACTCCGGCCGATGCGGCGATCATCGCAGCGAGGCTCGTTCCGATGCTGCGAATGCCGATCACGGCAGCGATCGATCCGATCATCCGGCGCGCGGCGACGCGATAGGTCTCGGGATAGAGGGCGTAGTGCAGATAGCCCTCTGGCTTGCGCAGCAGGATGCGCTCGGGAAGTGGCGGCCGCCGCAATGGCGGCATCGCTCCCCTGCTCTGCCAATGCAGGCTGTCGAAGGACCGGCCCACCGTATCGGCAATGGCGATGAGCCGTGCCGTCAGGACCGTCTCCTGTGGGGTCGGCCGGTCAAGGCCGGAGGCGTCCGATGCTGCATCGGCGACACCCTGGAGCAGCTCGCCCCAAGCGATCAGACTGGCAACGAGGGCCGAATGGCGAGGCAGGCCTGGCGCCATGGCCAGCGCTGCGGCAAGGCGCTCGTCGAGATCATCGAAGACCAGCCGCGGATCTCGCTCTTGCCAGCGGTCGCCGTAAAACAGCATCGGCAGCAACAAAGCCGTCGATGCCGAGGTTCCGGCTATTCGCGATATTGCTGAATGCGGGTGGTTCGGAGGCCGGGCAGGCCGTGCCGGTCGATCGAACGCTGCCAGGAAAGGAATTCCTCGACGGTCAGCGTGTAACGGCTGCAAGCCTCCTCGAGGGACAGGAGCCCGCCGCGCACGGCAGCAACCACCTCGGCCTTGCGGCGGATCACCCAGCGTCGGGTGCCCGGCGCCGGGAGGTCCGCCACCGTGAGGGGGGTGCCATCGGGCCCGATGACGTAGTTGATACGCGAACGCAACTGACCATTCATGCTCGAATTCACCGTCAACTCGACGTACTCACTGATCGACAGGGACCACTGTAGGACGAGCGGCTTAAAAAAGGTCTAAGTAGTTCCAAACGAATGGCAAACGTCGCGGTGCGAACTGAAGCATGCAGGACAGCCACAAGGGGACCCCGGGCTTTTTCCTTGCGCGGCAGGGTAGCGAGGCCATATAGCCGTTGCGGAAACTGCGGCGAAAAGGGCGCTGATGATCAGGCTCGAGGAAGGTCGGCTGGCGGCGGTCCGCAGCGCAATGGCGCTGGCGGGCGAGCCCGCCGCGACGCGAGTCGTCGTCGCCATGTCGGGCGGGGTCGATTCCACGGTCGCGGCGGCGCTGCTCAAGGGGGCCGGCTACGATGTCGTGGGGATCACGCTCCAGCTCTATGACGCCGGTCGGGCGGCGGGCCGCAAGGGCGCGTGCTGCGCCGGGCAGGACATTCACGATGCGCGCCGCTCGGCCGCCCGCCTCGGAATTCCGCATTATGTGCTCGATTTCGAAACCCGGTTCCGGGAGACGGTAATCGCCGATTTTGCGGACAGCTATCTGGCGGGTGAGACACCAGTCCCATGCGTGACCTGCAATCGGACCGTCAAGTTCGCCGATTTGCTCGGCCGCGCGCAGGCGCTTTCCGCCGCAGCCCTGGTCACCGGTCATTATGCGACGATCGAGCCGCCGGGGAACACCGATCGCGCCCGGCTCCTTACCCCTTCCGACATGCTGCGCGACCAGACTTATTTCCTGTACGGGACGACACGCCAGCAGCTCGCTGCGCTCCGGTTCCCGCTTGGCGGAATGGCCAAGGCGGAGATCCGGCGGCTCGCCCAGTCATTCGGGCTCGCCGTCGCGGACAAGCCCGACAGCCAGGACATCTGCTTCGTTCCGAATGGGCGCTATCGCGACGTTCTCCTGAAGCTCCGGCCGGAGATGGAGGCCGCGGGCGACATCGTCGATCTCGCCGGTCGGGTGATCGGTCGGCATGACGGGGTTGCAAACTTCACCGTCGGCCAGCGGCGCGGGCTCAAGGTTGGCGGCGCCGAGCCGCTCTTCGTGATCAGCCTCGATGCGCGCCGCCGGCGGGTGGTGGTCGGTCCGCGTGCGGCACTGCGCCGGCGTCAGATCTGGCTCAAGGATGTTAACTGGCTCGGGCCGGACCATCTTTTGGCCGATTCGTCTGGGTTCATGGCCCATGTGAAGGTGCGCTCCACCCGCCCGCCGGCGCTCGCGCGGGTCTTCCATGACGAGGCGGCATGGCGTGTCGAGATCGAGGGCGGCGAAGATGCAGTATCGCCGGGACAGGCTTGCGTGCTTTATGAGCGGCCGGGCCCGGGTGCGGAAGTTTACGGCGGCGGCCGGATTGCCTCGACTGCCGCCCGCGCGGCGGAAGCGCTGCCTGAACCAGAGCTTGAGAAGGTGCTCGCACAATGACAAAGCTTGCCTCGATCGATGAGGGGACCGTTCGCAAGGCTTATGCGCGCTGGGAGCCGGTCTATGACCTGGTGTTCGGCGAATTGCTGGCCCCGGGTCGCCGGCAAGCCATCGATGTGATCAACCAGCGCGAAGGCAGCGTGCTGGAGGTCGGCGTCGGCACCGGCATCTCGCTGCCGCAATATCGCCGTCATCTCAGGATCACCGGCGTCGATCTGTCGCCGGAGATGCTGGCCAAGGCGCGCGAGCGGGTGGAGCGGCACGGTCTCGACAACGTCGAGGCGCTGCTCGAAATGGACGCCGCCAACATGACCCTCGAAAACGACAGTTTCGATGTGGTGGTGGCGATGTATGTGCTGACGGCGGTGCCCGACCCCGCGGCGGTCATGCGCGAATGCGAGCGGGTCTGCCGACCGGGCGGCGAGGTGCTGGTGCTCAATCATTTCAGCGACGGCCAGGGCGTTATCGGACTCATCGAGAAGGTGAGCGCGCCGGCCGCATCGCTGATCGGCTGGCGGCCGGAGTTCCCCCGTGCCGCCATCATGGTGTGCGACCGATTGGAACTCGTGGAGACCCGGTCGCTCAGCCCGTTCGGTATCATGCAGCTTCTGCGGTTCGTGAAGAAACGCTGAAGGAGATCCTGAGGTGAGACAAGGCCGGCCCGCCGGAGCGCTGGGTGAATGTCTCGACGAAGCAGCGGCGATGCTGCTGTTTGCCAGGCGCTGGCTCAAGGACCCGATGAAGGTTGGCGCGGTTGCACCGAGCAGCCCGGTGCTCGCCCGGGCAATGATCAAGGCCCTCGATCTCGAGCCGGGACAGACATGCCTGGAAATCGGGCCGGGAACGGGCGCGTTCACCGAGCATCTGGTGGAGGCTTGCGATGGCGATGTTCGGGTCGTGCTGGTGGAACAGGATCCGGTCTTTGTCGGCCATCTCCGGCAGCGGTTCCGCAACGCCGAGGTGATTGCGGGCGATGCCAGGGACCTGCCGCAGCTGCTCGCCACCAACGGGATCGGTCAGGTGCCCAGAATCCTGTCGGGCCTGCCGTTGCGGAGCATGCCGCCGCCCCTCAGGATGCGGCTGGCGAGAGCCATGGGCGATGTTCTCGAGATTGGCGGGCGGATGGTCCAGTTCACCTATCTTGCCGGGCCGCCGCTGTTGCCGCGGCTCGCGGCAGCAGCGCGGGTCGAGGGCCGGCGGGTCGATTTCGTCGCCCGCAATGCCCCGCCTGCCTTCATCTGGGTCTATGGCAAGGTGGCCGGACCGGTGCTCTCCCCGGGCTTTCTCCGGCGGTCGGATGCTTGACTTGCGGTGGTCCTGCCGCCTATATCGCGCCGGCCTGTCGCCGATGTTGCGGGGCGGAGTAGCTCAGCTGGTTAGAGCAGCGGAATCATAATCCGCGTGTCGGGGGTTCGAGTCCCTCCTCCGCTACCAGCGAATTCAGGGACTTAGGTCTTTACCTTCTAAAGCGGCGCTCAGTCACAGCAACCATTTAGCAACCACACGAACGGTGTTGCACATCTGTTGCTTGCACGGCCCGACGGCTCCGCTTGCGTTTTGGCATGGGCTCAAGTGCATCGATGCGCCGAATAACCGATCGAATGTCCGCTCTGCATCTTTTAATTGACATGGTAGCAGACATTTCTGATCGGCGGCTAAGGGCCCTG
>JBIOYR010000136.1:0-6597 GCA_044870245.1 Aestuariivirgaceae bacterium
CGGCCACAGGGTGAAGCCGCCAAGGATCTCGTTGGTGGTCTTGAACGACATGTTGAGCAGCCAATAGATCGGCAGCAGCAGGAAGATGATGTAGATCGTCGGAACCAGAAAGCGCGCGCGCATCGTCACTTCGCCTCATTCCGTGTCATGAGCGTATAGAACAGCCAGCTCAGCAGCAGGATGATCAGGAAGTAGATGATCGACATCGCTGCCGCCGGGCCGAGGTCGAACTGGCCAAGCGCCGTCTTGACCAGGTCGATCGAGAGGAAGGTCGTCGCATTGCCGGGGCCGCCGCCGGTCAGCACCACCACCTCGGTATAGATCATGAAGGAGTCCATGAAGCGCAGCAGGATGGCGATGGTCAGCACATAGCGCAGCTTCGGCAGCTGGATGTAGCGGAACACCGCCCAGGGTCCTGCCGCATCGATCCGCGCCGCCTGGTAATAGGCGTCGGGGATGGATACGAGGCCGGCAAAGCACAGGAGCACGACCAGCGAGGTCCAGTGCCAGACATCCATCAGGATGACGGTGAACCATGCGGAGATCGGTTGGCGCGTGTAGTTGTAGGTGATGCCGAGCGCATTGATCGCCTTGCCGAGGAGCCCGATCTCCGGCAGCGCCATGATGTTCCACATCGCGCCGACCACGTTCCACGGAATGAGGAGCGGCAGTGCCATCAGAACGAGGCAGACCGACACCCAGGGACCGCGCCGCGGCATCGCCAGCGCAATGGCAAGCCCGAGCGGGACCTCGATGGCCAGCACGATGGCCGTGAACAGGATCTGCCTGAGCAGCGCTTCGTGAAAGCGGCTGGAGTTCAGGATATCCTGGAACCAGCGCACGCCCGACCAGAAGAAGACATTGTCGCCGAAGGATTCCTGGAACGAGTAGTTGACGACGGTCATCAGCGGGATCACGGCATTGAACGCCACCAGCGCCACCACCGGCAGGACGAACAGCCACCCGAACTGATTGACGGTCTTTCTCACCTCACCACCCATCCGTCCTCATAGATCCGCGTATGATCGGCGGCGAAGCGCACGAAGGTTCTGCCGTCGGGCACCGTCTCGCCCTCGCGCACCAGGAGCTTGATGGTGCTGCCGGCGGAGCGCGACTCGACGATCTGGTAGCGCCCGGCATCGAGCACCTTGACGATGTCCACCGGGACGCCGTCCTGCGCCAGCCGGACGAATTCCGGACGCACGCCGAGCTCCAGCATCTTGCCATTGCCGCGATAGGCGGCGGCATTGGCGCTGTCGACCGGCTGACCGGCGAACACCGCCATGCCGTTCTCGACCTGGCAGGGCAGCACATTCATGCCCGGCGAGCCGATGAAATGTCCGACAAAGGTGTGCTTAGGATCTTCGTAGAGCTCGACCGGCGTGCCGATCTGCACGATCTCGCCATCCTTCATCACCACCACCTGGTCGGCAAAGGTCAGCGCCTCGGTCTGGTCATGGGTGACATAGATCATGGTTCGCCGGATGCGCCGGTGAAGCTCGCGCAGCTTCGAACGCAACACCCATTTCAAATGCGGATCGATCACCGTCAACGGCTCGTCGAACATGATGACATTGACATCGGAGCGGACGAGCCCGCGGCCGAGCGAGATCTTCTGCTTGCCGTCCGCGGTCAGCCCCGAAGCGCGCTGCTGGAGCGTCGCCTCGAGCTCGAGCATCGCGGCGATCTCATGCACCCGTGCATCGACCTGCGCTTCCGGAACGCCGCGGTTTCGCAATGGAAAGGCGAGATTGCCGTAGACCGTCATGGTGTCGTAGATGACCGGGAACTGGAACACCTGCGCGATGTTGCGCTCCTCCGGGCTCTTGTCGGTCACATCGACGCCGTCGAACAGGATGCGGCCTTCGGTCGGTCTGAGCAGGCCGGAGATCAGATTGAGGAGCGTGGTCTTGCCGCATCCGGAAGGGCCGAGCAGCGCATAGGCCCCGCCATCGGCGAGATCGAGCGTCATGCGCCTGAGCGCCCACACCACCTGGCCATCGGCCATGGTGCCGTAGGTGTGGCGGAGATCCTCGAGCGTGATCCTAGCCAAGCGCGCCTCCCGCGATGAGCCGGCCTTCCTCGTCGAAGAAGAAGCTTTCGTCGACATCGACATAGAGCCTGGCGGTGCTCCCCACCTCGAAGGGATGGATGCCATGCGACTGCGACACCCAGGTGCGGCCGTTGAGGTCGAAATGGACGATGCTCTCCGAGCCGGAGAGCTCGGTCACCAGCACGCGTCCCTCGATCGGCGCCAGCCGCGCCCGGCCGGCTGCAGCGGTGATGTGGTGGGGACGGATGCCCCAGTTATAGGAGCCGTCGCGGATTGCCGCCCCGACCTTGCCGGCCGGCAGGCGGATGCTGTCGCCGATAAGGATCTCGCCGCCCTGCTTGACGATCGGTGCAGTGTTGATCGGGGGATCGGAGAAGACGCGGGCGGTGGTGATGTCGCGCGGGTGGCGATAGATGTGAGCCGTGGGGCCGTATTGCGTCACCTGGCCTTCATGCAGGGTCGCGGTATTGCCGCCGAACAGCAAGGCCTCGATGGGCTCGGTGGTGGCATAGACCACGATGCAGTTTCGTCCGGCGAACAGCTTGGGCAGCTCGTCGCGCAGCTCCTCGCGCAGCTTGTAGTCGAGATTGGCGAGCGGCTCGTCGAGCAGGATGAGGTCGGCGTCCTTGGCAAGGGCGCGGGCGATCGCGGTGCGCTGCTGCTGGCCGCCCGACAACTCCGTCGGCTTGCGAGCGAGCAGCGGCGTCAGATGAAGGAGGTTGGCCGTACGCTTGACCCGGACGTCGATCTCGGCCTGCGGCATCCGCGCCACCCGGAGCGGCGAGGCGATGTTCTCATAAACGGTGAAGTTCGGGTAGTTGATGAACTGCTGGTAGACCATCGCGACATTGCGTTTCTGCACCGGCACGGTGCTGACGTTCTGGCCGCGGAAGAACACCTCGCCGGACGTCGGCCGCTCGAGACCGGCCATCAGCTGCATCAATGTCGTCTTGCCAGCGCGCGTCGTCCCGAGGAGCACGTTGAAGCTGCCCTCGGCGAAGGTGAGATTGGTCTGATGGATGTGAATGTCGGCGCCGACCCGCTTGACGACATTCTTCAATTCCAGGGACATGGCAATGCGCTGCGCCCGCAAGCCTCCGGAGCGCGCTGTGGCGCGCGCCCCGGAGGATATTGCGAGTGCTTACTGCTTTGCGGTCCAGCGCTTGACCAGCTCGTCATAGGCGATGGTCTCGCCTTTCGGCTTCTCATCGGCGAGCTTGGCGGCGGGACCATTCGGCTTGCCGAGCCATTCCGAGGGATCCTTCTCCGGATTGAGCCGCGGGCCACAGCCACCATAGGTTTTGTTGGCTTTGTCGGCAGCCTCCATGCGCGCCATGATCTGGTCCATCTCGGCCGCCAAGCGGTCCATCGCCTGCTGCGGCGTGAAGGCACCGGAATTGACATCGCCGATCTGCTGCCACCAGAGCTGGGCGAGCTTCGGATAGTCGGGGACATTGATGCCGGTCGGTGTCCACAGCACGCGGTCGGGCGAGCGATAGAACTCCACCAAGCCGCCGAGCTTGGGCGCCCGCTCGGTGAACGACTTGTCGCGAATGTCCGAGTCGCGAATGATCGTCAGGCCGACATGGCTCTTCTTCAGCGACACCGACTTCGACACGGTGAACTGGGCATAGAGCCAGGCGGCCTTGCGGCGATCGACCGGGGTGGAGTTGAACAGCGTCCAGGAGCCGGCATCCTGATAGCCGAGCTTCATGCCATCGACCCAATAGGGCCCGTGCGGCGAGGGGGCCATGCGCCAGAGCGGCGTGCCGTTTTCATCGGCAGTGTTGTTGCCTTCGCTCTTCGGCTTCACCATGGTCTGGGTGAAGGCGGTGTACCAGAAGATCTGCTGGGCCACGTTGCCTTGTGCGAGCGCCGGCAGCGACTGGTAGAAGTCGAGGTCGGCGGCGCCCGGAGGCGCATATTTGCGCAGCCACTCGTCCCATTTGGCGATGGCATAGACCGCCGCCGGGCTGTTGGTCCCGCCGCCGCGCGACACCGAGGCGCCGGCCGGGTTGCAGGAGCCTTCCTCCATGCGGATGCCCCATTCATCGATCGGCCGCCCATTGGGCAGACCCTTCGATCCTTCGCCGGCCATCGACAGCCATGCGTCGGTCATGCGCCAGCCAAGGTCGGGGGCGCGTTTGCCGTAATCCATATGGCCATAGACGCGCACACCGTCGATCTCCTTCACGTCATTGGTGAAGAAGTCGGCGATGTCCTCATAGGCCGACCAGTTGACCGGCACGCCGAGCTCGTAGCCATATTTGGCCTTGAACTTGTCCTTGAGATCCTGGCGATCGAACCAGTCCTTGCGGAACCAGTACAGATTGGCGAATTGCTGGTCCGGGAGCTGCCACAGCTTGCCGTCCGGCCCGGTGGTGAAGGATTTGCCGATGAAGTCGTCGATGTCGAGCGTCGGCAGGGTGACGTCCTTGCCGTCGCCCGCCATCCAATCGGTGAGGTTGGTGGCGCTCTGCAGCCGCGAATGAGTGCCGATCAGGTCGGAATCGTTGACATAGGCGTCATAGAGATTGCGGTTCGTCTGCATCTGTGTCTGAACCGCCTGAACGACCTCGCCCTCGCCGAGGATCTGGTGGTTCACCTTGATGCCGGTGATCTCCTCGAAAGCCTTGGTGAGCGTTTCCGCCTCATAGCGATGAGTCGGGACGTCTTCCGACAGGACGTTGACCTCCATGCCCTTGAAGGGTTCGGCGGCCTTGATGAACCACTCCATTTCCTTCAGCTGCTGGTCCTTCGATATGGTCGAGGGATGGAACTCGGAGTCGACCCATTTCTTCGCGGCTTCCATATCCGCGAGAGCAGGGGTCGCCCCGAGCGCAATCAGCAGCGCGGCTACTGATGCTGTATGGCGGATCGACATAACGCATTTCCTCCTTCAGGTTGCGCCTTGAGAGATGAACCTGCCCTGCAGAGGCGCATCCATTCTGCGGGCAGTCTCAAGAAGTCCGGCAATGTAAGCGGCAAGTGCGGAACGCTCCTCCGGCAGGAGCCTAAGCCCGAGCTTGGATCGCCGCCAGAGTACGTCGTCGGAATTTTGCGCCCATTCCTTCTCGACCAGGTAATTGACCTCACGTGAGGTGAGTCCCGAGCCGAAATCCTCGCCGAGGTCCTCGCGTTTGCGGGCATTGCCGAGAACGTCAGCGGCACGCGTGCCATAGGCGTGGAACAGTCGGCGCACCGTCCTTGGTGAGAGGAACGGGAAGTCCCGGGCGAGTGCGCCGATGCGGGCCTCGACCTCGTCATGCGCAAAACCGCCACCCGGAAGCGTCGCGCCGGCCGTCCATGGCCGCGCCATGCCGGGGAAGAACGGCGCGAGCTGCTCCAGCGCGTGCTCGGCGAGCTTTCGATAGGTGGTGATCTTGCCGCCGAACACCGTCATGATTGGCGCGACGCCGGGTGCGGCGTCGAGCTTCAATATATAATCGCGGGTGGCGTCGGAGGCCTTCGAGGCGCCGTCATCATAAAGCGGCCGGACACCGGAATAGGTCCAGCGGATGCGGTCGCGGCCGACCGGCTGGCGCAGATAGGCGCTGACCATTTGGAGCAGATAGTCGGTCTCGCTGTCGCTGATTGCGACCGAGGCAGGATCACCGGAGAAATCCTCATCGGTGGTGCCGATGAGCGTGAAGTCTTCCTCATAGGGAATGGCGAAGCAGATCCGGCCGTCGGCGTTCTGGAAGATGTAGGCGCGGTCGTGGTCGAACAGCCGGTCGACGACGATATGGCTGCCCTTGACCATGCGGATTCGCGCCGGCGCATTGAGCCTTGCGACCTCCGACATCACCTGCGACACCCACGGCCCGCCGGCATTGACGACGGCGCGGGCCGTGATCTCGCGACGCGAGCCGCTGTCGACATCGAGCACGGTGAGCCGCCAGCCCTCGCCTTGCCGTTCGGCTGCGACGCATTTGGTGCGGGTGTGGATCGCTGCACCGCGCTCGGCGGCATCGACCGCGTTCAACACGACGAGGCGCGAATCGTCGACCCAGCAATCGGAATATTCGAAACCGCGCACGAATTCCGGCCGCAGCGCCCGCCCGGCCGGATCCTTGGTGAGATCGAGCGAGCGGGTGGGGGGCAGAATGGCGCGGCCGCCGAGATGGTCGTAAATGAACAGGCCGAGCCGTAGCACCGGCCATGGGCGCAGTCCCTGATGATGCGGCAGGACAAAGCGCATCGGCGAGACGATGTGCGGCGCCGCCTCGAGCAGCACCTCGCGCTCGACCAGCGACTCGCGCACCAACCGGAACCGCAAATGCTCGAGATAACGCAGCCCGCCATGGATGAGCTTGGTCGAAGCCGAGGATGTGGCACCGGCGAGATCGGTTTGCTCGAAGAGGATGACGCGCAAGCCTCGGCCGGCAGCGTCACGCGCGATGCCGCAGCCATTCACCCCGCCGCCGATCACCGCGAGATCGTAGGACGCGTTGGACGTCTTTTCCTCCCCCTCGCAAACGCAACATGACTGGTTTCGATTTTTATCTGCGCGAAGAAAAGCGCGTGCGTCTCGCGAGTAAACT
>JBIOYR010000137.1:0-5902 GCA_044870245.1 Aestuariivirgaceae bacterium
ACCAATGCTCCGATCCACCTCAATGCGGTTGCCCGCCATCTCGGGATCGAGCTCACCAATGCCGATTGGGAGAAGCTCGGCTACGAAATTCCGCTGCTCGTCGACATGCAGCCGGCGGGACGGTTCCTCGGCGAGGATTTCCACCGGGCCGGTGGCGTGCCCGCCGTCATTGCCGAGCTGATCGCCGCCGGCCGCCTCCCTCATCCCGATCAGATGACGGTGAATGGCCGCACCATGAGACAGAATTGCGCCGAGCGCTTCAGCGGCAACCGCGAGGTCATCCGGCAGTGGGAAGAGCCGATCATCGATCGCGCCGGCTTCCTCAACCTCAAGGGAAATCTGTTCGATTCCGCCATCATGAAGACCAGCGTCATCTCGGAGGATTTCCGCGAGCGCTTCCTCTCGCATCCTGACCATCCCAACGTTCTGGAAGGCCGTGCCGTGGTGTTCGACGGCCGTGAGGATTATCACGACCGGATCGACGATCCCTCCCTCGAGATCGACGAGAACACCCTTCTGTTCATCCGCGGCGTGGGACCGATCGGGTATCCCGGCGGCGCCGAGGTGGTGAACATGGACCCGCCCAAGGCCCTTCTGAAGCGCGGTATCCGGGCCCTGCCCTGCATCGGCGACGGCCGCCAGTCCGGCACCTCCGGCTCGCCCTCGATCCTCAACGCCGCCCCCGAGGCCGCTATTGGCGGCGGCCTGGCATTGCTCGAGACCGGTGATCGGGTGCGCATCGACCTGAACCGCCGCGAGGCCAACATCATGATCTCCGACGCCGAGCTCGAGAAGCGCCGCGGTGCGCTCCGGGAGAAGCTCGCCAATGGCGGCCTGAGTTATGTGCCCGCCAACCAGACGCCATGGCAGGAGATCCAGCGCTCGCTGGTCGATCAGTTCGACAAGGGAATGGTGCTGAAACCCGCTGTGAAATACCGCGACGTGGCCCGCCGGAATCTACCCAGGGATAATCATTGAGCGATGGCGCTTGTTGGCGACTCTTATGATTATGTCGATCGTCGCTTCTACGATCTGACGATACCGATTGCCGATGTCGAACGGCTCTTCGGCGAATGCCGCTGGGCGGAGGGTCCGGTCTGGTTCAGCGATCACGGCCACCTCGTCTGGAGCGACATCCCCAACCGCCGGCTTCTGCGTTATGTGCCGGATCTCGGCGTGTCGGTGTTCCGCGCCGACTCGAATTTTGCCAATGGCAATACGCGTGACCGCCAGGGCCGCCTGATCTCCTGCGAGCACGGCACGCGCCGCGTCACCCGCACCGAATATGACGGCTCGATCACCGTGATCGCCGATTCGCATGCCGGAAACCGGCTCAACTCGCCCAATGACGTCGTGGTCAAGTCGGACGGGACCATCTGGTTCACCGACCCGGTCTACGGGATTTTGTCGGATTATGAGGGCAACAAGGCGAAGCAGGAACAGGAGGGCTGCTTCGTCTATCGTTGCAATGCCGATGGCAGCGATCTCCGCCCCGTGATCCGTGACTTTGCAAGACCCAACGGGCTTGCCTTCTCCCCTGACGAGCAGCACCTTTATGTTGCCGATTCAGGCCGCAGCCACGACCCTTATGGCCCGCATCATATCCGCGTCTTCGACGTCACGCCGGCAGGCGAGGCGGCGAATGGCCGAGTGCTCGCCGAGGTCGATCCGGGCGTGCCCGACGGCATCAGGGTCGATGTCGAGGGCAACATCTGGGCAAGCGCCGGCGATGGCGTTCATTGCTATGCACCGGATGGAACGCTGCTCGGAAAGGTGCGCATTCCCGAGACGGTTGCCAACCTCACCTTTGGCGGACCGCGGCGCAACCGGCTGTTCATAACCGCGACGAAATCGCTCTATTCCGTCTATGTTGCAACAACTGGTGCAGGCTTTCCTTAGCCCGCTACATCACCGCGCCGATCTGCCAGGGAACGAATTCGTTGTCGCCGTAACCGAGAAGCTCGGACCGGCTTCGCTCGCCGGAGGCCACCCGCAGCACCAGCTCGAAGATCTCGCGGCCTTTGTCGGCGATCGACACGCCATCCAGGACGTCGCCGCAATTGATGTCCATGTCATCGATCATCCGCTCATAGATCTGGCTGTTGGTGGCGAGCTTGATCGACGGCGTGGGCTTGCAGCCATAGGCCGAGCCCCGCCCGGTGGTGAAGCACAATATGTTGGCGCCGCCCGCCACCTGGCCGGTTGCCGACACCGGATCGAAGCCCGGTGTGTCCATGAACACCAGCCCCTTGGCGCGGATCGGCTCGGCATATTCATAGACCGCGGTGAGTGGGCTCGTGCCGCCCTTTGCCACCGCCCCGAGCGATTTTTCCAGGATCGTCGTGAGGCCGCCGGCCTTGTTCCCCGGCGAGGGATTGTTGTTCATCTCGCCGCCATTGCGGCGCGTATAGTCCTCCCACCACGCAATGCGCGAAGCCAGCTTGCGGCCGATCTCGGGCGTGACCGCCCGGCTGATCAGCAGATGCTCCGCCCCATAGATCTCGGGCGTCTCCGACAGGACGGCGGTGCCGCCATGCTGCACCAGGAGATCCGCCGCCGCACCAAGCGCCGGATTGGCGGTGATCCCCGAATGGCCGTCCGACCCGCCGCATTGCAACGCCAGCACCAGCTCCGAGGCCGGCAACGGCTCCCGACGCGCTTGGTCGGCAAGCGGCAGCATCTCGCGGATCCGCTCGACACCGGCCTCGACGGTCTTGCGCGTCCCCCCGGACTCCTGGATGGTCATGGTTTGGAACGCATCGCCCTCGACGATGCCGTACATCTCCTTCATGCGTGCGATTTGGAACACCTCGCAGCCGAGCCCGACCATGAGCACCGCAGCAAGATTGGGATTCGAGGCATAGCCCCATTGCGTCCGCTGCAGCACGGCGATTCCCTCGCCCTTCTCGGCCATGCCGCAACCGGTGCCATGCACGAAGGGAATGACGCCGTCGATATGCGGGTATTCGTCGAGAATGCCCGATCGGTTGACCGCTTCGGCCATGAAGCGAGCCACCGACGCCGAGCAATTCACGCTGGTCAGAATGCCAATGTAGTTGCGCGTGCCTACCCGCCCGCTCGGCCGCCGGAAGCCATGGAAAACCGCCCGCTGATCGGGCGTCAACAGGCCATGGGCCCGGCCGCCCTTCTCCGGATCGGCATGGACCCGCATCTCCACCATCTCGACATTGTGGTGATGCACCCATTCGCCAGGTTCGATCCGCACAACGGCCCGCCCGATCACCTGGCCGAATTTGAGCACCGGCGCGCCCTTGTCGATCGGCGTACTCGCAATCTTGTGTCCGCGGGGGATACGCGCGCTGGTAACAACACCCTGCACCCGCGTTCCGGCCGGCACGGCATCGACCGCCACCACGACATTGTCGCCGGGGTGCAGACGGATGGTGCGGGGCTCCTTCTCGAGAATTGTCACAGGATCGACCTCCCGAGAGCGTGATATGCTGCGAAGCTATCATGATCGCCATTGATGCTCATCAGCACTTTTGGTCGCCCGCCCGGGGCGACTGTGGCTGGATGGAGTCGAGCGACGACCTCGCGCCGCTGCGGCGGGACTACCTTCCGCAGCATCTCGCACCGCTGCTCGAGTGCCTCGCAATCGATCGCACGGTTCTGGTTCAAGCGGCACCCACCATTGCTGAAACTGCCTTTCTGCTCGACCTCGCCGGCCAGCACGAGCTGGTCGCCGCCGTGGTCGGCTGGGTCGATTTCGAGGACAAGGACCATATTCGGCATCTCGAGCGCTTCCGTCGCCACCCGAAATTCGTCGGCGTCCGACCGATGATCCAAGACATCCCGGATGTCGACTGGATGCTGTCGGACGCGCTCGATTGGGCCTTTGAGGCGATTGTTGCGCTGGATCTCACCTTTGACGCACTCGGATTTCCCGCTCACATGGACAATTTCTGCCGCCTATTCAACCGTTATCCCGCCATGAGGGTGGTGATCGATCATGGCTTGAAGCCGGCGATCCGGCATCCCGAGGCTCGCGACGACTGGTGTCGCGGCACTGCCCGGCTGGCCGCCGAGACCTCCGCCTGCTGCAAGCTCTCGGGCCTTGCGACCGAGGCGGGCCCGACCTGGAACGCCGACCTGCTCAGGCCTTATGTCGATCATCTGATTGCCTGTTTCGGCCCCGATCGGCTGATGTGGGGATCCGATTGGCCGGTGCTCGAGCTCGTTTCGTCCTATGAGAGGTGGTACGCAACCGCCCGTGACCTCGTCGCTCCCACAGGCGCCGGCGACCGCATCTTCGGCGGCACAGCCCAAGCTTTCTACCGACTCGGCGCGTCCTAACGCCCAAGCTTCTCGCGTCCATAGAGCAGCATCATGGCGATGATCACCACGCCATAAATGATTTGACGCCCCGCCTCGGCGATCTGCATCACCGACAGGATCGATTGTAGAAGCGTGATCAGGATCACCCCGGCGACGGTGCCGAGATAGGTGCCGCGCCCGCCAAGGATCGAGGTGCCGCCCAGCACCACCGCCGCAATCGCCGGCAGGAGATAGGGATCGCCCATTGCCTGGGCCGCCTTGCTGGCATAGCCGGCGAGCAGCACGCCGGCAAAGGCGCTGAGCCCGCCGGAGATCGCAAAGGTCGTCATCACCACGCGCTGGGTCGGCGCGCCCGACAGATAGGCGGCGCGCTCGCTATTGCCGATCGCATAGATCGCCCGGCCGAAGGTCGTCCGGGTCAGCACGAAGATGGTCAATGCTCCGATCACCGCCCACACCAGCACCGAATTGGGAAGATTGGGAATGATGAAGCCGGTCGCCAGGAAGCGCATCGCCGCCGAAGCCGAATCCTGCGGCGAGAAGCCGCCCGTATGAACCACCATCAGACCCTGGACCACGGCATTCATCGCCAGCGTGATGATCATCGAGGGAATGCGTAGATAGGCAACGCCGATTCCGTTGAGCAGCCCGATGCCGATGCCGCAGCCGATCCCGAACGGAATGGCCAGCGCTTCGCCGACCGTCCCCCACCCGGCGATCGCGCTCGACATCATGCCTCCAAGCGCCACCACCCAGGGTACCGAGAGATCGATCTGCCCGAGCAGAATGACCAGCATCATCCCGGTCGCGATCACTCCCAGAAAGGACGCGACCTTGAGCTGCTGCAGCAGATATTCCGGCGACAGGAAGCTCGGCGAGTAGAGGCTGCCGAGCAGCAGCAGGACCACGATGCAGCCAAAGGCGATCGCCACCGATGGGTCGAGCCACCGGGTGAGAACTGGCAGGGGCCGGGCTGCCGGCTGGGCGTCATTGGTCTCCATTGTCTAGCCGAAATAGTCGAGCCGGTTGCGGATTTGCAGAAGCCGGAAAGCGCCGAGACAGACTGCCAGCAGCAGCACCGTCCCCTGGAACAGCGGCTGCCATAGCGGCTCGAGATCGAACACGAACAACAGATCCCCGATGGTGCGGAACACGAAGGCGCCGAAGATCGCCCCGATGGCGCTCCCGATGCCGCCGAACAGCGACACGCCGCCAAGCACGACCGCGGCAATCGAGTAGAGCGTGTAGGTGTTGCCATTGGCGGCGGATGCCTCGCCCGAATAGGTGAAGAAGGTGAGGAACAGGCCGCCAATCCCCGCCAGCAGACCGGCGAGGCTGTAGGCGACGAAGCGCGCCTGCCGAATTGGCACGCCCGACATGTAGGCGGCCGCCTCCGATGAGCCGGTGGCATAGGCGGCGCGCCCCGTCAGCGAGCGTCGAAACGGAAGCCAGATCAGCAGCACGACGGCGAGCAGCACGACCAGGCTCGCCGGCACCCGGTCGAACAGCTTGCCGGTCAGCGCATCGGCAAGATCCTGGTTGATCTCGCCGCCGGGAACCGGCCGGAGCAGCAGCGCAATGCCGAAATAGATGGCACCCGTCGCAA
>JBIOYR010000138.1:0-29282 GCA_044870245.1 Aestuariivirgaceae bacterium
TGGTAAAACTCGACGCCTGACACCCTCGCCCCTGGTGCCGCTCACTGCGGCATCAGGGCCTCCCAGCCGAGGCTCGCCCCGAAGCGCTCGCCATAGCGCGTCTGCAGCTGCCGGAGCTTATGCAGCACGTCGCCGACGCCGCGGGTCTTGGCATAATGGATCGGCCCGCCGCGGAACGGCGGAAAGCCTGCGCCGAACACCAGCCCCGCATCGACCGCATCGGCATCCTCGACAATCTTCTCGTACCAGCATTCGACCGCCGCATTGACGAGCGGCAGGATCAGCCGGTCCTGCAGATCGACATCCGGCGCTCCCGGCGGCCGCTGCTTCACCGCCTTGCCGTCCTTCCATTGATAGATGCCATGGCTCGTCTTCTTGCCGAGCTTGCCGTCCGCCACCAGCTTGCGGAACCACTCCGGGATCTCGGGAAATGCAGCGGGAAGGGCGCCCTTCAGGCTCTCCGCCACATGCAGCGCCACATCGAGGCCGACCGTGTCGGCCAGTTCGAGCGGCCCCATCGGCATGCCGAAATCGACCGCCGCCCGGTCGATGACCTCGGGCTTCACTCCTTCCGCATAGGCGAGAAAAGCCTCCATCAGATAGGGGGTGAGCACGCGATTGACCAGGAAGCCCGGCCGCGACTGGACCGGCAGCGGCAGCTTGTCGAGCGCGTTGATGAAGGACAGCACCCGGCCGCGCACGCTGGCATCGAGCCCGTCATGGTCGACCATCTCGACGAGCGGCATCTGCGGCACCGGGTTGAAGAAATGAACCCCGCAGAACCGCTCCGGCCGCTTGAGCCCGCGCATCAGCGTCTCGAGCAGCAGCGAGGAGGTGTTGGTGGCGAGGATGGCATCGGGCCGCATCGCCGCCTCGCAGCGGGCGAACACCTGCGCCTTGATGTCGACCCGCTCCGGCACCGCCTCGATCACCAGATCGGCGGTGGCAAGGCCGGAGCCGGCCGGGTCGGGCATCAGCCGGTCGAGCGCGGCGCGCCGGTCGCCCTCGGTGCGGATGCGGCGCTCGAAAAGCGCATTGGCCCGCCCGATCGCTGGCGCGATCAGCCGCGGCTCGCGGTCCTCGAGCGTCACGATGAAGCCGCGCAGCGCCGCCACCGCCGCGATGTCGCCGCCCATCACCCCGGCACCGACCACATGCAGCCGGCTGATCCCGTGCTCGAGCCCCTTGGCATAGGATTTGAGCTTCTCGCGCAGGAAGAAGCAGCGCACCAGATTGTGCGACGTGTCGCCGAGCATCAGATGGGCGAAGCTCTTGGTCTCCTCGCGCCGCATCGCCGGCCAGTTGCCGTAATCGTCGCGGAACAGCTCGATCATCGCATAGGGTGCGGGATAATGCTCCGGCCGCGCCTTCTTCTCCGCCTCGCTTCTCATGCGATGCGCCATCGCCGAGCGCGCCGGTGCGAAGGCGGCCGCCCGGCTTGCCAGATTGACGACGCGGTTCTTCTTGACCTTGCCGGCCACCGCATCGCGCAGCGCCGTCGCGAAATGCCGCTCCTCGGTTACCGCATCGACGAGCCCGGCGCGCCGCGCCCGGTCTGCCGCGAGCGCGCTCCCGCCGACCATCATCGTCATCGCGGCGATCGGATCGGCAATGCGCAGGGAGCGCCAGGTCCCGCCGAGCCCGGGGTGAAGGCCGAGCATCACTTCCGGAAAGCCGAGCCGCGCTTCCCTGGTGGCGATGCGGAAGCTCGCCGCCAGCGCCAGCTCGAGCCCGCCGCCGAGGCAGAAGCCATGGATCAGCGCCACCGACGGGAAGGGCAGCTGCTCCAGCCGGTCGAGCACCGCGAGGCCCTTGCCGATCCGCTCGGCGATGATCTCCTCGTCGGTCATATCGGCGAATTCGCGGATCTCCGCCCCGGCGATGAAGCCCGAGGGCTTGAGCGAGCGGATCGCCAGCCCCGCGGGCGCCACCCGCTCCATCAGGCCGAGCAGGCGGTCGAGCTCGCTCAGCACACCCTCGGACAGCGTGTTGACGCTCGACCCCGGCTTGTCGAGCAGCGCCCAGCCAATGCCGTCGCGGTCGATCAGCCAGCGCCAATTGACGAACTTCTCGGCGCTCTCGGGCTGGATCTCGGCCGGAATGCCGACCGTCAGCGGGTCGCGGGCGAGGGCGGCAAGCGCGGCGTGGCGGGTGGGGTTGATCTCGCGCATCGGCTTTCCCCCTCACATCAGCTCGAGCAGGGCGGCCCCGCCCATCCCGCCGCCGATGCATGCGGTGGCGACGCCGTGCCGCGCCTTGAGTCGGCGCATCACATGGATGAGATGGAGGGTGATGCGGTTGCCGCTCGCCCCCACCGGATGACCGAGGCTGATGGCGCCGCCATCGACATTGAGGATGTCCATCGGGATCGCGCCGAACGGCTCGTCGAGCCCGAGAATGTCGCGGCAGAACTGCCCATCGCCAAGCGCCCGCTCGCAGGCCAGCACCTGGGCGGCGAACGCCTCGTTGAGCTCGAAGGCGCCGATGTCGTCGCGCTTGAGCCCGTTGCGACGGATCATCGGCACCATCGACAGCACCGGTCCGAGGCCCATCACGCTCGGATCGAGCGCTGCCCAATTGGTGTCGACGACCCGCGCCATCGGCGTCAGCTTGAAGCGCTCGACCGCCGCCTCGGAGGCCAGGATCACCCAGCTCGCGCCGTCAGTGATCTGCGAGGAGTTGCCGGCCGTCACCTTGCCGAAGGGCGGCTCGAACACCGGCCTGAGCTTGGCGAGATCGGCCATGCTGCTCTCCGGCCTCACCCCGTCGTCGCGGTCGAACAGCGTGCCCTTGCGGTCGATCATCGGCACCAGCTCCTCGATATGCCCCTCCGCCTGGGCTCTCGCCAGGCGGCGATGGCTCTCGAGCGCATAGGTGTCCATCTCCTCGCGCGAGATGCTGAAGCGGTGCGCCAGCACCTCGGCGGTCTGGCCCATGTTGAGCTTGACCACCGGATCGGTGAGGCCGCGTATGAGCCCGATCGACGGCTTGAAATAGTTGGGCTTGAATTCGGCGAGCAATCGCAGCTTCTTGGCGGTGGTGCGGGCGCTGGTCAGCTGGCCGAACCAGGCCGCCGCCTCGCTCGAGAAGAACAGCGGCGAATGCGACAAGGCCTCCGTCCCGCCCGCCAGCACCAGATCGGCAAGCCCCTGGCCGATCGCCCGGAATCCGCAATCGATCGACTGCAGCCCCGACGCGCAGTTGCGCTGGACCGTCCAGCCGGGGACCTCGATGCCGAGATCGAGCCTCAATCCCGCCACCCGTCCCGGATTGACCTCGTCGGGATGGACATTGACGCAGCCGAGGATCACCTCGTCGAAATGCCGCCGGTCGAAGGGCTGGCGCGCCAGCAGCGGCCGCCCCGACTCGACGGCAAGATCGACCGGGGTGAACGGCCCCGGCTTGTTCTGCGCCTTGATGAACGGCGTGCGCGCCCCATCGACGATGAAGACCGGCCGCGCCTGGCTGTGCTCCGCGCCGTTCATCGCTCAGGCCGCCGAACGCGTGACGGCGTCGCGCTGCGCCACGAGCTGCTCCGGCGCGAAATCATCGACACTCGACACATCGCGCACCAGCGCCAGCGCTTCCTTCATGCGCTCCGCTTCATTGCCCGAGAGGATGCCGCTCGCCTCCGCCTCCTCGGCGGTTCTCACTCTGGCGCGCCGCATCTCCTGGCGCAGCGGCTCGAGCTCGGTTATCAGGCGGAACGCCTGGTCGAGCTTGCCGAGCTCGCTGTCGCGCGGGACATAGATCCCGCTGGTCAGCCGATCGCGTGTCGTCGTCGGCTCGCTGATCGTCGCCGCCGCCGCCCGCGTCAGCTCGTCCGACGGCTTGGCGCAAACGATCCCGAACGGCATCAGCACGACCCTGAGCAGGACCCGCATGACGAGGTTCGGAAAGTTGGCGATGAGATCGTGAAGCGCGCTTTCGGCGGCATGGAGGCTCGTCTCCGCCGCATGATGCACGAGCGGCAGGTCGGCGCTCGGCCGCCCGGTGTCCTCGAAGCGCTTCACCGTCGCCGAGGCGATATAGAGCTCCGACAGCGCATCGCCGAGCCGCGCCGACAGCATCTCGCGCCGCTTGAGCGCCCCGCCAAGCGTCACTATCGCCGCTTCGCTCGCCAGCGTCAGCGCCGCCGACAGCCGCTTGATCTGGCGGAAATGGCGCGCCGTCGGGCCGTCGACCGGCGAGCCTGACAGCCGCCCGAAGGTCCACGATCGCCCGATCGCCCTCGCAAGGGTCATCATGGTGAAGCCGGCATGCCGCCATACGGTCTCGTCGAACTCGACGATTGCCCGCTCGCGATCGGCATCCTGCGCGATCTCGATCTCCTGCTGCAGGAAGGGGTGGCAGCGCAGCGAGCCCTGGCCGTAGATCATCAGCGAGCGCGTCATGATGTTGGCGCCCTCGACCGTGATGGCGATCGGTGCCGCCCGATAGGCCGAGCCGAGATAGTTCTTCGGCCCGTCGATCACCGCCTTGCCGGAATGCACGTCCATGGCGCCATTGACCGCGCGGCGCATCGCCTCGGTGGCGTGATATTTCATGATCGCCGAGATGATCGCCGGCTTCTCGCCCTGGTCGATCGCCTCGAGCGTCAGCCGCCGCGCCGCATCGAGCCGGTAGGTGTCGGAGGCGATCCGCCCCACCACCTCCTGAATGCCTTCGAAGCGCGACACCGGCAGGTTGAACTGCTCGCGGATGCGCGCATAGGCGCCGCTCGAGAAGGCCGCGACCTTCATGGCCGCGACCGACATCGCCGGCAGCATGATGCCGCGCCCGGCGGCGAGCGCGGTGACCAGCATCTTCCACCCCTGGCCGACCCGCTCCCGGCCGCCGATGATCCACTCCATCGGCACGAACACGTCGCGTCCGACATTGGGACCGTTGGGGAAGGCCTGCAGGCCCGGATAATGCCGCCGCCCGATCTCGACTCCCGGCGTCCTGGCCGGCACCAGCGCCACCGTGATTCCGAGATCCTCCTGATCGCCGAGAATATGGTCGGGATCATAGAGCCGGAAGGCGAGGCCGAGCACGGTGCAGATCGGCCCGAGCGAGATGTAGCGCTTCGCCCAGTTGACGCGCATGCCGAGGGTGCGCTTGCCGTCGATCTCCCCCCAGGTGACGACGCCGCGGTCGGTCATCGAGGCGGCGTCCGAGCCGGCATCGAGGCTGGTCAGCGCGAAGGCGGGGATCTCCCGGCCGTCGGCCAGCCGCGGCAGCCAGTAGCTTTTCTGCTCCTCGGTGCCGAACAGCATCAGGAGCTCGCCCGGCCCGAGCGAGTTGGGCACGATCACCGCCACGGCCGCCGACGGTCCGCGCGAGGCGATCTTCTGCACGATCTCCGAATTGGCGGTGGCCGAGAAGCCCTTGCCGCCATACTCCTTGGGGATGATCAGGCCGAGGAAGCCGTCGCGCTTCAGCTGGTCCCAGATCGGCTGCGGGATGTCGCGCTCCTCGAAGGTGATGCGCCAGTCGTCGATCTGCCGGCACAGCTCCTCGACCGGGCCCTCGAGGAACGCCCGCTCCTCGGGCGACAGGCGGTGCTCCGGCATGCCGAGAAGCCGATCGAACTGCGGATCGCCGCGCATCAGCTCGGCGTCCCACCACACGGTGCCGGCGGCCAGCGCCTCGCGCTCGGTCTCTGAAATCGCCGGCAGGATCCGCCGGACCCATGACAGGAGCGGTGCGCTCAACCAGCGTTGACGGAAAGTCAGTTCCGGCATGGGTCCCCCTCCCTTGAGCGTGACTGTGGAAAAGTGGACGCCACCCTTCCGCACTCCTGGCGGCGCCCACTGTGCCACGATGCGGCGGCCGGCGCCACGGGCTCGTTCCCGAGCAGCAGGCGGTAGGCAGTAGGCAATAGGCAATAGGGAATGGTGCCAGCCACGGCCTAATGCCTACTGCCTACTGCCTACCTTCGGGACAGCTGCGCCCTGGCTTCGCTCAGCTCCGCCGTGGTCCGGCCCAGCCGGTCCGCCAGCACCCGCATGATCTGGATCGCCATGTCGGGGAATTCGGCAAGCAGCCGCAGGAACTGGTCCTTGCTGATCCTCAGCGTCTCGAGCCGGTCGTGCGCCCGGACCGTGGCGGTGCGCGGCACGTCGCACAGAATGGCGATCTCGCCGACAATGGCGTTCTTCTCGAGATCGGCCACCTTGATCTGCGAGCCGGCGCGGTTGACCAGCACCTCGGCGCTGCCATTGAGCACCACATAGGCGGCATCGCCGGGATCGCCCTGCTCGAACAGGGTCTGACCCGCTTCGAAGCTCATCCGGTCGGAGGTGAAGGCCAGCAATTTCAGCTTCGAGGGCTCGACGCCGGCAAACAGCGGGACCCGCCGCAGGAGTTCCACTTCGTCCTTGAGGATCATCTCTTCATTCTCCAACCGCCCAGGCGATCAGGCAACCAGTCGGGCATAGGTGCCGTTCCGCTCCGCCAGCTCGCCTGGATGACCGTCCTCCACCAGGCGTCCTTGATCGAACACCGTCACCCGCTCGAAGAACCGGGCAAGTGTCGGGTTCCCGACCACCCAGATCACCGCTGTCGGATGGGGATTGCTCGCCAGTTCCTTCAGCACCCGCTCGATGATCTCCTCCTGGGCCCGGAGATCGAGCGCCGCCAGCGGCCGGTTGAAAATGGCATAGTCCGGCCGCTTGACCAGGACCCGGGCCACCGCCAGCTTCTGCCGCTGCACCGCGGTCAACCGCTTGCCGCCGCTACCGATATTGTATTCGAGGCCGATGTCGAAAATGCTGTCGACCAGATTCATTTCCGCAATCAGCTCGCGCACGATCTTCAGCACCCTCTCGGTGGCGCCGGCGACGCCATAGGCGATGCGGCCGAGCAGCAGATTGTCCTGGATGCTGGCCCAACCGTTATAGCGGTCGTCGTCATAGAACTCGATCGCCCCCTCGAGCGCCGGCGGCAGCGTATCGCGGAAGCGATGGCGCGCTTCGACGATCTTGCCCATCACCTCGTCATTCAGCAGGCCGAGGCGGTGGCGCGGCTCGATATAGGCGAAGGTCAGCCGGATGATCATGTTGCGGTCGGCCTCCGAGGCGTTCGCGAACGACACGCCCTGCAGCCGCTGCAGCGCCTGCTGATAGTCCGGAATCTGATCGGCGGTCATGAAGCTCAGCTGCTCGAAGAACGGATGGCCGGGCGGCAGGTCCTCGAACAGCTCGAGCGTCGTCGAGGCGATCTGGCGGCCGATTTCGAACAGCTGCTGGTCGAGCCCGTTCTCCCTGAGCACCCCCTTCATGTGAGCATTGCTCGCCAGATTGGCTTCGCTGAATGTCGGGCCGACCGGCGTGCCGAACAGCAGGTTCTCGGCAACCGTCGCCTGGCGGCTATAGGCATCGGCGGAGAACGGCTCGACCAGATGGGCGAGCTCGGGTGCGCTCAGCCGGTGCCTGAGCTCGTGGCGCGCCTCGACGACACGTTCGGCAAGCTCCGGACTGTCCTCCGGCCTTATGGTGCCGCGCAGGCCGAGGTCGAAAATGTCGTCCGCCAGGCCGCACACTTTCAGCACGCGCTTGATGACGGTGAGAATGCTGTCCGGACCGTCGGCCCCGGCGGCTTCGTAGTCGATCCAGTCGGCTTGGACGTCGAGCGGGCTGTTGCCGGCGCGCTTCGCCTCATGGGCGAACCGCTCCAAGTCGCGGCCGGGCTGGGCATCGGGCGGTGCCGGGCGCAGCGGCGCGTGCTTGAGGACATAGAGCAGGCTGTCGCGCACCGTCCCCTGCGGCAGGAAGGTGTCGGAAGAGCCGAAGGCGAAGCGCCGCCCGGTGACCGCCTCGGGCAGCTCGAATATATCGTCCTTGCCGACCGTTGCCTTGCCGATGCTCGGCAGCTGCAGCCGGGCCAGCACCTCGGCCATCGTCTCGGCACCCGAATTGACGCTGCCGACCAGCGCGAGCCGCTCGCCGGGATTGATGGTGATGGTGGTGCTCTCGAGAAGTCGCGCACCGGTGTCGTCGGCGACCGCCAGATTGTTCACCGACAGCGGCTCGGTGAGCGGCGTGACCGGGTCGGGATGCAGCGACTGGACCCGCCTGTCCATCATCTCCTCGACGGTGAACTGCTCGACGACCTGGCCGAACTTGACCCCCACCTCGAGGCGTTGCTGGTCCCAGTCGATCAGCTCCTTGATCGGCGAGGGCAGATCCTTGTAGGCCGAGATCACCGCCACCAGCTGCCCGACATCGAGCGTGCCGCGGAGCGCGAAATAGCCGCCGACCGCGTAGAACAGGAACGGCGTCAGCTGGGCCAGGAAATTGTTGAGGAACTTGACGAAGAACTTCCGCTGATAGAGCTCGAAGCGGATGTCATAGATCTTCGACAGCCGGTCGCTGGCATCGGCCCGCTCGTAGTTCGAGGTGTCGTTGGTGTGGACGGCGGTGATCCCTTCCACCACCTCGCCGACCCGTCCGGCAAGCTCGCGGGCGGTGATCTGGCGCTCCTTCTGCAGCACGATGAGCCGCCGCCTGAGCCGCGGGATCAGCACGAACTGGACGGCGATGATCGATCCCGCGATCAACCCCAGCCAGAAATTCTGCACCAGGATGAACAGCATCGCGGTGATCGCCTGGCCGCCGAGGAACACCGGCTGGACGAAGGCATCGCCGATGAAGCCGCCCATTGGCTCGACCTCGTCCTTCACCATGCTGGCGACCTCGGCCGACTTCACCCGCTTGAACTGGTTGATCGGGAAGCGGAGCACCCGGTCGAGCAGGTCGAAGCGGATGCGCCGCAGCATCCTCTCCCCGAGCCGGCCCTTGTAGGTGTTGATGTAATATTTGAACAAGCCGTTGACGATGACGAGGAACAGGAACACGCAGCTGAGCGCGAACAGCATCTCGAGCCGCGTCAGCTCGAAGCCGGAGAACAGCTCGACCGAGCCCGAGATCGGCAGCCATGACGGCGCCGACAGCGTCAGCTTCATGAAGGTCTGGGTGTCCTCCGGGTTCTCGAAGCCGCGCCCCTGGATCGGCCCGTTGACGATGTATTTCGGCAGGTCGAGCGACCAGAAATAGGTCGGCATCGAGGCCAGCACGACAGCCAGGATCCACAGCTGCTGGGGCCGCGTGTGCGTCCAGATGTAGCGCAGCAGGCTGGTGTCGATCGACCCCTTCATCGCTGTTCACCGCGATGGCCGGCTTCGAGCACGACAAGCCGTCGCTGCCCATAGGGGGAGTGCTCGATGGTCCCGTCCTCGAGGGTGAAATCGATGCGGCAGAGCTGCCTGAGCCCTGGGCGGTTCATGAGATGGGGAACCTGGAGCGCTGCCCGTTCGAGCTCGAGCGCCCACTCGACGACCACGATCCGCGCATGATCGACAAGATCGAGGAGCTTGCCGCCGAGGGCTTCGCGGCCTCCCGATCGCTTGAGGGAATAGCCAAGCATGACGAGCCCATAGGTGTAGGGGGCGAGATCGAAGGTCAACTCCTGGAACTTGCGGGCCACATGACGCACCCGGCAGGGTCGCCCGCGGAGCTCGCTCTCGTCGCGCGGGACGACCTTGGGATCGACCACCAGGACCGATTCCGGATGATGGATGAGGAACGGGGTCACCGGGGTCAGATGGCCGCCGATTTCGACGATGTGAGGGCATTCCCGGACGAAATAGGCCGCGAGCAGCTGGCGCACCGGGGCTGCCGGGCCGGCGAGATGCGATATGCCGGCCATAGGCGCTTGATCTGCCGGTGATCTTTCCAACTGCTCGAAATCCATGAGTCTCGCGGAAAAGGAAGCCTGGGTTGCACGATTTGCGGCGGGAGCATACAAGGTCGAGATGGCCAATGCCACTGAATCGCCACAGAAATCCGCCGCTTCCGACGGCGAGCGGATTGGCCTCGACCATGCCTTCGACCTGCTCCGCGGGGTGGCGGAATATACGGCGAGCCCGCTGATCGCGTCATTGGCGAAAACGATCGCGGCATTTCCCGATGCGGCGCTCGACATCGCCTTCAATCATAAGCAGATCGCCTGCAAATTATGGGCCCGCCAGGCCCTGTTGGACCATCTCGGGGACTCTTTCCCGACGATCTGGGTGCTCGGCGGCTGGTATGGCGTGATGGCCGCCATCCTGTTCGATGACCGGCGCTTCGCCATCGGCCACATACGCAGCATCGATTTCGACCCGGCGGTGGCGCCGGTCGCCCACACCCTCAACGCTCGAGCCTCGGCCGCCGGCCGGTTCTCCACCAGCGCCGCCGACATGTACAGCCTCGATTACCTCGACCCGGTCCGGCCCGACCTGGTGATCAACACCAGCTGCGAGCACATTCCCGATCTCGAGGGCTGGCTCTCTTTGCTGCCGCCGGGCATGCCGGTGCTGCTCCAGTCCAACAATTACGCAACCGAGCCGAGCCATGTGAACATCGTAAGCTCGCTCGAGCACTTCGCCGTCACCGCGGCACTGTCTCGTCTCGTCTTCTCCGGCGAGCTCAAGCTCAGGAACTACACCCGCTTCATGCTGATCGGCCATCGCTGATCATCACGGCGATCATGGCCGCCGTTCGTTCGGCGCCGTCGAGATCGATGCCGGCACTGTCGCGGCGACCGCCGGCGAGCGCCCGAGCGATCGCCTCGGCGAGGCCCGGCGCATCGAGGCCTGCCTCATCGACCGCAACCGCAAGCCCGCGCTCGGCCAGCCGTTCCGCCCTGAGCGTCTGCTCGCGCTCACCGCCCGCCGCAAAGGGAACGAGCACCGCCGGGCAGCCCGCCCGCAGCAGATCGCCGCAGGTGTTGTACCCGGCTTGCGAGATCGACAGCTGCGCCTGTGCCAGAAGCCCCGGAAAGTCGCTGCGGAACGGCACCACCGCATCGCCGTCGCGGAGCTTGCTCATGAGCCTGGCCACGAGCCCGCCGGGGGCGTTGGGTCCGCTGATCACCAGCCAGCGGCGGTCGGCGAGCGGCGTCAGCGCCCTGGCCTCGAGCGCCGTCTCGCAGAGCCGGCCCTGCGCCGCCCCGCCGCCGGCCGATACGATCACCTCGAAGCGCTCGGCCGCCGGCGCGATGGTGCCACCCGTCACCAACCCGGTATAGCTGACCGGCGGCTTGATCCGCGCTTCGGCCGGGAAGCTGTCGGCGAGCCGCACCAGCCGCGGGTCGCCATGCACCAGCACCTGATCGAAATAGAGCGCGAGCGTCCGCAGCACCTCGGCCTCCCGTCCGGTCTTGGTCAGCGGCTGGACGATGTCGCGCACCGACGCGGCGATGATCGGCTTCGGCCGCATGGCCCGCGCTGCTTCGAGCAGCGCCAGGAGCTCGAAGCGCATCTGCCGTCGGCCGAACGGAAAGGCCTCGATCAGGACCAGCCGCGGCTTCGTCGAATGAAGGAGCGAGATGAGCCGATCGCGGCGGGCGCTCAGAAAGCCCGGCGACGCCTCCTCGCCATCCTCGGTGAGCAGCGAACGAAATCCCTCCGACGATTTGAGCGGCGGCAGCGCGACATGGCCGATGCCGGGTGGCGGCAATCCCGGGGCAGGGACGCCGCCGGTCACCAGGACCGGGGCGAGCCCACGGCGCTCGACAGCGGTGGCGATGTGGCTCATGCGGGCGAGATGGCCGATGCCGAGAAGATGCTGGACATAGAGCAGAACAGGCTCGCTCATCAGGCCGCCGCGCGCCGTCCGTCGAACAGCGCCAGGAGAAAGGCGATGCTGCGACGGTGATCGAGCTCCGAGCGCACCCGACGCTCGGCATTGCGCCCGAGCGCGTCGCGCAATGTCGGATCGCGCATGAGCTTGAGTATCGCTTGGGCGAGGGCCGGCGCATCATCGGGCGCGACCAGCAGACCCTCGACACCGTCGGTGATGAATTCCGGGATGCCCGACACCGTCGTCGACACGATGGCCATGCGCTGGCTCGCCGCCTCGACCAGCACGTTGGGCAGGCCGTCGCGGTCGCCATTCTCGGCGATGCGGCAGGGCAGGACGAAGAGATCGGCGCCGCGATAGGCTCGCAGCACCTCCGGCTGATCGAGCGTGCCGCGCCAGTCGATCCTGTCGCCGATGCCGAGCCTCACCGCGAGCGCCTTCAGCGCTGCGGCCTCGGTCCCCGACCCGATATGGCTGAGCCGCCAGCAAAGCTCGCGCGGCAGCAGCGCCAGCGCCTCGAGCAGCGTGTCGAAGCCCTTTTTCGGAACCGCTCGCCCGACGGTGAGGAGCCGCAGGCAATCGGCAGCGCCATTGCCGGTCCGGCCCGGGCGCAGCCCGTCGAAGGCGCCGAACCGACCGAGATCGAGACCGTGATAGCAGAGATGGACCGAAGAGGGATCGGCGGCAAGCGCCCGCAGGCGCTCGACCCCGTGCCGGGTGCACACCACCACCCAGTCGAGGTGCTGAAGCTTGTCCCTCAGCTCCCATTCGGGCTCGGTCCAGATGTCCTTGGCATGCGCCGAGCAGGTCCAGCCGATGCCGGTCAGGAGCCCGACATAACGCGCGACCGTTGCCGGCTTGTGGATGAAATTGGCGTGGAGCCGGCTGTAGCGCTCCGCCAGCCGGTCGGCCACCACCAGCGCCTGGCCGAATCGTCTGATGCGCCCGGTGGTGAAGTCGCGCCGCAAATCCCGGCGGAAGGCGGCGACGGCAGCGCCATAGCCCGGCTTGCGCCGCTGCCGGCGCCAGGCGGCGACAAAGGCCGGCAGATCGAAGATCAGCGAATAGGGCAGGTAGTGGACGCTGGCGCGGATCTCGTCATTGATCGGCTGCCGTTGCGCCGTGTCAGGTCGCATCAGCGAGATGATCTCGATGTCGAGGCCGGCCCGCTCGAGGCCGAGCAGCTCCTGCGCCACGAAGGTCTCCGACATGCGCGGATAGCAGCTGAGCAGGACGGCAATCTTGCCCGCCATGGGGGATGCTCTAATGCCCGCCTTCGACGGCGATGAGCCGGCGCTGCGAGTCGCGGGCGAGCCAGCCATCCACCAGGTCGCAGATGGTGGCGAGGCCGCCCAGCTCCGTCGGCGTCTTGATCTCCGACGGCCGCGGCCGCGCATAGACCGCAGCGAGCGCCGCCGCGAGCCGCGCCGGGTCGGCCGCTTCGGAAGGCTCCAGCATGTCGATGATCCCGAGCTCGGCAGCCCGCCGCGCCCGGATCAGCTGCTCCTCGCGCGGACGCACCCGCGGCACCAGCAACGCCCGCTTGTCGAAGGACAGGATCTCGCAGAACGTGTTGTAGCCGCCCATGCTGACGATCGCCTTGGCGCCATCGATCAGCGCCTCCATGCGATTGTCGAACTCGATCACCGAGGCATTGGGAAACCCCTTGGCGCGGGCCCGGATGCGGTCGCGCTCCTCCGCCGGCATCAGCGGACCGAGAACCAGGAGCAGCGGCCGCTGCAGGTCGGGATAGGCGCCATAGGTGTCGAGGACCTGGTTCATCAGCTCGGCGCCGTCGCCGCCGCCGCCCGCGGTGACCAGCAGGTAGTCGCCCTCCGGCCGGTTCGCCGAGCTTGATTTGTACGGCAGCGTCCGCTCGAGAAAGCCGGTGAACACCTTGCGCGACTCGATGCTTGCCGGCACGTCGAAGCCGGTCAGCGGGTCCCAGAAATCGGCAGGACCATAGACCCAGATCGAGTCGTAGAGCGCCTCCACCCGCTTCAGCACATTGTGGCGCGACCATTCGGCCTGGAGCAGCGAGGGCGAATCCATGACGTCGCGCAGGCCGAGCACCAGCGTGGTGCCGTGGGTCTTGAGGAAGGACAGCGTGTCCTGCAGCTCGCCGCGCATGCCGAGCGGCTCCTTGTCCACGATCATGATGTCGGGCTGATAGGATTCGGCGGTGTGGCGGATGATCGACTGGCGCATCTCCAGGGTCTCGTGGAGATCGATATGGCGGGCGATCGAGGTGTACTCGCCATTGTAGAGCTTGATCACGCTCGGGATCTTGACGAAGTCCACCCGCGCTCGGAAATCGAAGGCGCCGGCGATCGGCGATCCCGAAATGATGAGGACGTGCAATCCCTTGAAGTGCTCGACCAGCGCATGCGCAATGGTGCGGCAGCGGCGGAGATGGCCGAGGCCGAAAGTATCATGGCTGTACATGAGGATGCGCGCATGACCTAGCCGCCGCATCGTTCAGGCTCCTCAACCTTTCGCGACGAAAGCGGCCGTCCCGCGGCGCCCCATCCAGGTTAACAAGTATGGCACAGGCATGGAGGACTAGCGATAGGGATCCGCCGCGTCACGAAGGCCGTCACCCAGGAAGTTGAAAGCCAGGATCACCAGGATGACAGGAATGACGGGGTACATCAACCACGGGTAGAGCGCAACCACGCTGATGTTCTGCGCCTCGGTCAAAAGGACGCCCCAGCTGGTGATCGGCGGCCTGAGCCCGAAGCCGAGGAAGCTCAGCGCCGTTTCGCCGAGGATCATCCCGGGTATGGCGATCGTGGCGGTGGCGATGAGATGCGACATGAAGCCCGGAATGAGGTGGCGTGAGATGATGCGCGGCGGATTGGCGCCCATGAGCTGCGCCGCCAGCACATAATCCTCCTCGCGCAGCGCCAGGAGCTTGGATCTGACCGCCCGCGCCAATCCCGTCCAGTCGAGCAGGCCGAGAATGATGGTGATCCCGAAATAGACGAGCAGCGGGCTCCAGGTCGGCGGCATGATCGCCGCAAGCGCCAGCCACAGCGGAATGCTCGGAATCGATTGCAGCACCTCGATGATGCGCTGCACGACCAGATCGACGATGCCGCCATAATAGCCGGCAAGCCCGCCGATCACGATGCCGAGCACGAAGGAAACGGTGATGCCGAGAAGCCCGATGGTGAGCGACACCCGCGCCCCATAGATGATCCGCGAGAGCATGTCGCGGCCGAGCCGGTCGGTCCCGAGCAGGAACATCGGCGCCCCTGGCGAGGGGCAGAACAGATGGATGTCGGTCGGCACGAGGCCGAGGAACTTGTAGGAATAGCTGCGGCAGAAGAAGCGGATCGGGAAGACCTTGTCGGTGTTGATCGTGTAGACCCGCTTCAGATCGTCCATGTCGAGCTTGTATTCGGCGCCATGGACGAATGGCCCGATGAAATTGCCGTCATGGAAGAAATGCACCCGCTGCGGCGGCATGTGGATGAAGTCGACATGGCGTTCGCCGAGCGGGTAGGGGGCCAGGAACTCGGTGATCAGGATCGAGAAATAGAGCAGCCCGAGAAACGCTCCGCTCCACACCGCCAGCCGGTGCTTGCGGAACTTCCACCACATCAACCGCCATTGCGAGGCGAGATAGATGCGCTCCTGGTCCGCCGTCAGCTTCTCGATCGACCGCGGATCGAACGGTGCCTCGGACACGTAATGCGGCATCGGCGCTCCGGGCGCCGGAAGTGGCGAGCGTGCCACCACGTCGTTCATTTCGTGCTGCCTCCCTCGAGCCTGATCCTCGGATCGAGGATGGCCAGCGCCAGGTCGGAGATCAGCACGCCGACCACGGTGAGGAAGGCGAGGAACATCAGGAACGAGCCGGCGAGATACATGTCCTGGCTCTGCAGCGCCTTGATGAGCAGCGGCCCCGTGGTCTCGAGCGACAGCACGATGGCGGTGATCTCGGCGCCCGAGACGATCGAGGGAAGGATCGAGCCGATGTCCGAGATGAAGAAGTTGAGCGACATCCTCAGCGGATACTTCACCAGCGCCTTGAAGGGGTGCAGCCCCTTCGCCTTGGCGGTGATGACATATTGCTTCTGCAGCTCGTCGAGAAGATTGGCGCGGACCCGCCGGATCATGCCGGCTGTGCCCGCCGTGCCGATGATGATGACCGGTATCCAGATATGCTCGAGGATCGATTTCGCCTTGGCCCAGCTCATCGGCTCGTTGAGATACTGGCTGTCCATCAGATGGCCGAGCGACGTGCCGAAGAAGATGTTGGCGAGATACATGAAGACGAGCGCCAGCAGGAAATTGGGCGTCGCCAGTCCGAGCAGGCCGAGAAACGTCAGCCCGTAGTCGCTCCAGCTATATTGGTGGGTCGCCGAATAGATGCCGATGGGAAAGGCGATGAGCCAGGTGAACATGATGGTGACGAAGGACACGAGCACCGTCAGCCACAGCCGGTCCCCCACCACGTCCGACACCGGCAGCTGATACTCGAAGGAATAGCCGAAATCGCCATGCAGCATGCCGGCAAGCCAGACGAAATAGCGCTGGATCGGCGGCTTGTCGAAACCGTACTCGGCCCTGAGCGTCTCGATCTGCTTCATGTCGACGCCTTCGCCGCTGGCCTGCAGCTCGGCGATGTAGCTCTCGAAATAGTCGCCCGGGGGCAGCTCGATGATGGTGAAGACCAGCGCGCTGATGATCAGCAGCGTCGGAATCATCACGGCGATGCGCCAGAGGATGTAGCGCAGCATCTAGGGGGCTCCCTCGGCATAGAAGAAGGTGTCGGGGAGGTAGACGCCGAGATAGGCGGTCGGCGTATAGGCGAACAGCGCCTTGTCGGGCACGTTGCGCAAGGTCTTGCGCCGGACCACCGGCTGCAGCGTGCTGGTCACGGTGCCGATCGAGAACACCTGATCGGTGTAGATCGCCAGCATCCTCTTCCAGATCTCGGCCCGCGGCGCCGAATCGACGGTGCGGCGCCACTCCTCGAGCAGCCGCAACAGCTCCTTGACCTCGGGGATGTCGGGCGCCTCGCCCTTGGCCCCCTGGGTCATGAAGTTGATGCCCCAGAGCGGCCACTGCAGCTGCGCCTCCGACGTCGGCGCGAGCTCCGATGGCTCCATGTCCGCCGTCGGCACGCCATTGTCGATGCCTGACCACACCCCGACCATCACCTGGCCGGCAATCGCCCGCGAGCGGAAGACGTCGCGCTGCGTCGAGCGCGGAAACAGCTTGATCCCGATATCCTTCCAGTGATCGCGCACCAGCTCGAGCACATCGAGCTCGCTCCTGGTCTCGCCCGAGGTCTCGACCACGAGCTCGGCCACCCGGCCGTCGGGGAGCAGCCGGATGCCGTCGCTGTCGCGCTTGTCGAGCCCCAGCTCGTCGAGCAGTCGGTTGGCCAGCGCCGGATCGTAGCCCGACCACGCCTTCGCGTAGGATTCCTGGAACAGCGGGCTCTGCGGCAGGATCGTGTCGGCGCTCTCCCGACCGAGGCCGAAATAGACCGCCATGTTGATCTCGTGCCGGTTGATGCCGAGCGACAGGGCGCGGCGGAACCGGGCATCGTGGAAGAGCTTGCGCCAGGCCGGGTCCTGGTAGTTGAGGTTGGGGAACAGCGCCACCCGTGAGCCCTGGGTCCGCTCCCACAGCAGCACATCGATGTTCTGCCGCTTCTCGGCCTCCTTGAGGAAGGTGTAGTCCTCGAACTCGATATAGCGCGACTGGAGATCGCTTTCGCCGGCGCCGGTCTTGGCGGCGATGAGCTGGGTCGAGCTGGTGTTGAGAACGAACTGATCGACATAGGGCAGCTGCTGGCCGGTGGTGTCGACCCGGTGGAAATAGGGATTGCGGACGAAGACGAACTGCTCGGCTGGCGGCGCGGTGGTGTTGACCCACGGATCGAGCGTCGGCAGCTCGGGGTTCTCCGGCCGGTTCTGGCGGCCGAGCCGGATATGCATCTGCTTCCAGTTCTTGTACTTGCCCGCCTTCACCAGCTCCTCGAGCTTCTGCTTGTCCTGGAACTTCTTGTGGAACTGCTTGAGGTAATGCGACGGCAGCAGGATCGACGGCGGCAGCGGCGCCGCCAGTGACGGCAGGAAATTCGGGTTCGGATCCTCGAAGGCGAATTGCACCGTGAGATCGTCGATCACGGTGAATTTCGGCGGCTTGCCTTCGGGCATCAGCTCGTTGGGCAGCCCGCCGGGATTGAGATCCTCGTTCAACATCACATTCTCATAGGCGTAGCGGAAATCCTCCGTGGTCACCGGCTGGCCATCCGACCATTTGTGGCCCTTGCGCAGGGTGAGCGTGAAGATGCGGCCGTTCTCGACGGTGTATTTCTCCAGGATGTCCGGGAGGAGGTGCAGCTTGTCGTCATAGCCGACCAGCCGGGAATAGCCGTTCAGCGACATGAAGCGGATGTCCTTCTGGCCGCCGATCACCGAATGGATCTTGCCGCCATGCTTGCCGATCTGCCGGCCCATCGCGGGGAGGTCGATCACCCGCGGATTGGCGGGTAGCCGGTCGGCCACCGGCGGCAGCTCGCCGCCCTTCACCTTGTCGGCGAGCAAGGGCGCCTCGACGAACGCCGAGGCCGGTGCCGTTATGAGGAGCGGCGCGACGAGCAGAACCGCACGAAAGAGCGTCCGGATCATGGGCGTAGCTCCCTGATGTCTGCGGTCTTGCGGGCGAGAACGAAATGGCCCGGCCCGATATCCATATGCTGGAGCTCTCCCGGCTCGCCGCCATTGCGGAACTGCGGCCCCCAGCTGCGGTCGTCGGAGGCGCCGCCGAGATCGAGCAGCTTGAAGTCGAGCGGCCGGGCGAGATCGGGGTAGGGCACCGCCGCCAGCAGCGCCCGCGTATAGGGATGGGCCGGAGCCTTGAACAGCACCTCCCGCGGCGCCAGCTCGACGATGCGGCCGCGGCACATCACGGCGATGCGGTCGGACATGTAGTCCACCACCGCCAGATTATGGGAGATGAACAGATAGGTGAGGCCGAGCCCGCTCTGCAGGTCCTTGAGCAGGTTCAGCACCTGCGCCTGCACCGAGACATCGAGCGCCGACACCGGCTCGTCGCAGATCAGAAGGTCGGGGTCGAGCGCCAGTGCCCGGGCGATGCCGATGCGCTGTCGCTGGCCGCCGGAGAAGCTGTGCGGGTAGCGCGCCTGGAAGCGCGGATCGAGGCCGACCGCCCGCATCAGCTCGCCGACCAGCGTGGCGCGCGATTTCTCGTTGCCGACGCCATGGACCTCGAGCGGCTCGCGCAGGATGTTGGACACGGTCATTCGCGGGCTCAGCGACGAGAACGGGTCCTGGAACACCATCTGGATCCGCTGCCGCATCCTCTTGAGCTGCGCCCCGCGCAGGGTCAGGAGATCGACCGGCCCCTCATCGCTGTTGAACATCGCGGTGCCGGTGTCGGCCGTCACCGCCCGCATCAGGAGCTTCGACACCGTGGTCTTGCCGCAGCCGCTTTCGCCGACCAGCCCCAGGCATTCGCCGCGGCGGATCTCGAAGCTGACATTGTCGACCGCCCTGACGGTGGCGGTCTCGCCGGCGCCGAACCAGCCCTCCTTGCGGGTCGAGAAGGACTTCGACAGATCCTTGACCGACAAGAGCACCTTGGACCCGCTCTCCCGGGCATCGCGCTTGCGCGGCCCGAACAGGGTGTTGGCCGACACCGCAATGTCGCGCAGCGACACCAGCCGCTGGCCATGTTTCATGTTGAAATGCGGCACGGCCGCCATCAGCGCCTTGAGATAGGTGTGATGCGGTGCGTTGAAGATGTGCTGGACGGTGCCGGCCTCCATGATCTCGCCATGGTAGATCACCGCCACCTCGTCGGCAGCATTGGCGACCACGCCGAGATCGTGGGTGATCAGCAGCATCGACATCTCGAAGCGCTGCTGCAGGTCGCGCAGCAGCTTGAGGATCTGCGCCTGGATGGTGACGTCGAGCGCCGTCGTCGGCTCGTCGGCGATCAAGAGCGCCGGACGGCAGATCAGCGCCATGGCGATCATCGCCCGCTGCCGCAAGCCCCCCGACAGCTCGAAGGGGTACATGTCGTAGGCCTTGCCGGGATGAGGAAAGCCAACCAGCCCCAGCATCTCCTCCGTCTTGTGCCGCGCCTCCTGCCGCGCCACCGGCTGGTGCAGCTGCAGCGCCTCCTGGATCTGGTTGCCGATGGTGTGCACCGGCGACAGCGAGGTCATCGGCTCCTGGAAGATCATCGCGATGCGACCGCCGCGCAGCGACCGCATCTGGCTGCCGTCGGGATCGAGCGCCGCGATATCGATGGTGCTCGGCGGCTTGCTCCGCGGATCGGTGAACAGGATGCGACCGCCGGTGATCTGGCCGACCCGCGGCAGGATGCCGAGAATGGCCTGGCCCATGACCGATTTGCCGGAGCCCGACTCCCCGACCAGCGCCGTCACCTTGCCCGGCAGGATCCTGAGGCTCGCCCGCCGCACCGCCTCGATCACGCCGCCATGCAGCGTGAAGCTGATCCGCAGATTCTCGACGCGCAGCAGGTCGGTTTGGGTCTTCATTGACCCCTCGGAAGAAAATACAGGACGCATTGGTGTATCGCATGGGTGAGAGGAGCATGCGCCTTCGCACGCCCTTCAGCCCTTGTGCCAGCCGGTTGCTGCAGGATCTTACTCAGCCGTCCCCGCCCGCGGCAGACCGCATGGTCCGCCGACTCATGCCGCAAGAGCCCCCTCACGGTGAGGTGAAACCTGCCTGAACCCCTTGACAGGCGCAAGACAAGATTTTGAACGTCTTCCGGGCCTCCTCATCACGTACTTTGTTAGAATTTTAATTGACCGCTCCGGGCCTTCTTCGCGCCAGCATTACGACGTTCTCGGCATCCGTGAAAAGGGTCTCCTTCGGCTGGCTCCGCGCGGCTGCCGCCTGGTCCACCCCTTCGAGCACCGGCGCCCAGGCCGGCACCGGGTGATCGAGGCCGCGCAAGGTCTCCTCGCCGAGCAATTCCCAGCGGCCGCCGGCATAGTCCCGGAAATCCTGGCTCGCGACCACCGGCGAGGCGTAGATCTTGGTGAGGTCCTGGAGCCGCGATGCCGTATTGACGGCGCTGCCGAAGGCCGAGAAGGTCAGCCGGTCGGCCAGCCCGACATTGCCGAACATGACATTGCCGATATGCAGCCCGAGCCCGAATTGCAGCGCCGGGCGGCCGCCCTCGACCCGTTCGGCATTGGTGGCGGCCATGCGTCGGATCGCCTCCTGCGATGCCCGCAGCACTTTCAGACAGGCCTCCTGGGTCTCGCGCTTGTGACGCTCGCACGGGAAGATCGCCAGGAACCCGTCACCGACGAAGCTCAGGATCTCCCCGCCGGCATCGGCGAACGCCCCCGCCACCGAGTCGAAATAGGCGTTGAGCGCCTCGATATAGTCCTGCCGCCCGAGCTCCTCGGCGAGCCGCGTCGAATCGCGCAGGTCGCCGAACACCAGCGCCGCCCGGATGGCCTCGCCATCGCCGCGCTTGACCTGGCCGAGCAGCACCCGCGAGCCGGCGCTCTTGCCGATATAGGTCGACAGCACGCTCTTGGCGATGTCGCCCCGAAGTGCCGCCTTGCAGGTCACCGCGAAGGTACGCTGGACGTCGATCAGCGCGTTGATCTCGGATTCGGCGAAGCCGCCCGATTGGTCGGTGGCCCAGGATCCGACCATGCCGCGCAGGCGCTCGGGATCGAAGGCACTGGCATAGGCGATGTAGTCGGTCATGCCCACGGCCCTGAGATCGTCGATGATGGGGAATTCCGCCTCGCCGCCGGTGTCGAGACGCCGGCGCAAATGCTCGAGCCCATGGTGCAGCAGGTGGTAATAGGGGCTTTTGAGGAACCGGTTGGAGCCATCGCTCGTGGCATCGTGCCGATAGCCTTCGACCGTCAGTCCCTTGCCGCGCCACCAGGTGTAGCCGATGCTCTGATAGAGCGGGTGGAGCACCGCAAAGGAGACATGGGCGCGGGCGATCGGCACGCCGGCGGCCAGCAGCCTTTCGCACAGGCCGTTGACCACATCCTGCAGGCTGGTTTCGGCCAGCGCCTGGTCCATCAGCCATTGCGATGTCAGCTTGAGCAGGGTTCGGGAGGCGGCGGTCCGGGCGAGCGTGTTCATGCCCTAGATATAGGCGGCAAAATGCCACCGGCAACTACATGGCTGCCTGGCTTTCCAGGAACCGCTCGGCCATTTCCGGCATCAGCGCGGCATCGACATTGGCGAAGGCAAGCCTCAGATAGCGCTCCTGATCCGGCCCGAACATGCTCCCCGGCAGCACCAGCATATGGTGCTCGCTGGCCAGCCGCCGGGCGACGCTTTCGGCGCGTTCTCCCGCAAAAGGGTGCCGGACATACGCGAAATAGGCGCCGGCGCTGACCAGCCGGTAGTCGAGCCCCGGCGTGGCGAAGGCATCGATCAGGGCCTCGAGCCGCGCTTCCATCTCGCCCGCCTTGTCGCGCTTCCATTGGGTGAGATGGCGCAAGCCGTAGAGCGCCGCCGCCTGGGCGATCCGCGGTGCGCAGATCGCCATGCAGTCGACGATCTTCTCGACGGCGTCCAGCAATTCCGGACCACCGATCACCGAGCCGACCCGGTAGCCGGTGATCGCGAAAGCCTTGGAGAAGCTGTAGAGCTGGACGAGCGTGTCCCGCCAGTCGGGATCGCCGAACAGGCCATGGGCCGGCTCGGCGGGGGCCGGGCGAAAATCCTTGTAGGTCTCGTCGAGGACGAGCGCGATCCCATGGGCCTTCGCGAGATCGTAGAACCGGCCGATATGCGAGGCGCTGTAGACCGAGCCGGTCGGATTGTTCGGCGTGACCAGCACGATCGCGCGTGTTTGCTTGTCAACCAATGTCTCGGCGGCCGCCAGGTCCGGCCAGCCGGTGTCCGGCGACAGCGGCAGCGGGCGGATCGCGATCCGCTGGCTGTCGAGCCACATCTGATGGTTGAAATACCACGGCACCGGCAGGAGGACATTGTCGCCGGGGCCCGCCACCGCCGACAGCACGGCGCAGAATGCCTGGTTGCAGCCGGCAGTGATCGCAACATCGTCCGGCGCGATCCCGCCGCGATAATCCGCCGCCATGTCCTCGGCCAGCGCCTGGCGCAGCTTCGGCAGCCCGCGCACCGGCGTATAGAAGCCGGTATCGGGCTCCCTCGCGGCCGCCGCGATGGCCTCCATCATGCTGTCGGCCGGCGGATAGCTCGGCACCGCCTGGCAGAGATCGATGAAGCGCCGCTGCGACGAGCCGGTCGGGATCCAGGCCTGCGCCTCGGCGATTGGCGCAGCTCGGACGGCAGCGACGGCGCGGTTGATACGGAATGGCATTGCCCGGACATCCTTGACTAACGGCAGGGAGCTTGCTGTCACTTTAGAAATCTGGACGAGCAATCGCAAAGGCATCCGAAATGGCAAAGGTCAAGGCAATCCGCTTTTCGCAAACCGGTGGCCCCGAGGTGCTGCATCTCGCGGAGGTCGATCTGCCGCCGCCGGGCAAAGGCGAGGTCACCATCTCTCACGCAGCGATCGGCCTGAATTATATCGACACCTATCACCGTTCCGGCCTCTATCCGGTCTCTCTCCCCTCCGGCATCGGTCTCGAGGCCTCGGGCATCATCGAGGCGGTGGGCGAGGGCGTGACCGGTTTCAAGCCCGGCGATCGCGTCGCCTATGGCACCGGCACGGTCGGCGCCTATTCGCAGAAACGCAACTTCCCGGCCAACCGCCTGGTCAAGATCCCCGACAGCATCGACGATGAGGCGGCCGCCGCCATGATGCTCAAGGGCATGACGGCCCGCTACCTTCTGCGCGCCACCTACAGGGTGGAGCCCGGCGATGTCATTCTGTTCCATGCCGCTGCCGGCGGTGTCGGGCTCATCGCCGTGCAATGGGCCAAGGCGCTCGGGGCCACCGTGATCGGCACCGTCGGATCGCCCGAGAAGGCCGAGCTTGCTCGCGCCCATGGTTGCGACCACGTCATCGATTACCGCACGGAGGATGTCGCCAAGCGGGTCAGGGAAATCACCGGCGGCGTCGGCGTGCCGGTTGTCTATGACGGCGTCGGCGCCGCGACGGTCACCGCATCGCTCGACAGCCTGCGCACTCGCGGCCTGCTGGTCAGCTTCGGCAATGCCTCGGGGCCGGTCCGCAATTTCGACCTTGGCCTTCTCTCGGCGAAAGGCTCGCTCTATGTCACCCGGCCGACCCTGTTCGCCTATGTCGCGACCGATGCCGAATTCAGAGAGACCGCCGAGGACCTGATCGCCATCGTGGCCAGCGGCAAGGTCAAGATCGAGGTCAACCAGCGCCATCCTCTGGCCGATGCCGCCACGGCCCATCGCGAGCTCGAATCGCGCAAGACCACCGGTTCGACGATTCTGCTTCCTTAGGCAGTAGGGAAGAACTCCGCTCACTGCCTATTTGCCTAATGCCTACTGCCTCTTCTACGCCCCGCTGCAGCGCGATGGCGCTTGCGCGCGCAACGCCTGCCAGCGCGGCGAACAGCTGGTGTTGGCACAGACAAAACCGGCAAGCGCCGCCGTCGGGATGGCATGGGCGAGATTGAGCGGCCGGCCATTGCCGTCCGACAGCGTGCTCACCACCATGCCGGTCAGCTCGCCCGAGCTGTTGAACACCGGCCCGCCCGACTCGCCCTTCTTGGTGCTCATCTTCAGGACCATCGCATCGGGATAGCCATAGCCATTGTAATTGACGGCGCGCCCGAAGGTCATCGACTCGACCTCGCCGATCCGCGCGATGTCGCCCTGGGCATGCGGCTTGCCGAGCGAGAAGATCGGCTCGCCCTTGCGCATGCAGGTGTTGCTGGCGGGCGTGACCGGCGTGCCCTTGAACCCGCTGAGCTTGATCAGCGCCATGTCGTTTTCCGGGCGCACGATGATCACGCGACCATTATAGATCCGACCGTCGGCGCCGCGGGCTTCCACATCGGCGCCTTGCCGAAGCGCCACATGCGCCGCCGTGATCACGTGACCGGCGCTGTCGACGACGAACCCGCTGCCCGAGGTCAGCGCGTCGGGCAGGGTGTCCATCGCCTTGCCGCCCGGCGGTTTGGCTTCATGAACGATCACGGTGACGTAGGAGGGCCCGGTTTGCGACACGAGGCCCTTCATGTTGGGCGACAGCACCGCGCCTGCTGGCGCGACATCGGCCTCGACCATGATCTCGCGCGGGTCGGCGAGCTGGGTTGTCGCGGCACAGCCTGCCAGCGCCAGAGCCGCCAACGCGGGCAGGATTTGTTTCATGCGCGATCCCCCAGCACCCGAGCATCCGCCGCGACAATGTTTCGCCGGAAATTCTGCCCGTAAGTTGACAATGGGTCGCCTGGCACGTCGATCATGCCGACAACCCATGACCCGCCGCCCATGACACGGCCTTTACCGTCCGGATTCAACCGGTTGGTCCCTTGAAGACTGCGACTCATGACGTGTCCGGGTTCCGAAATGCAGCTGTCGGAGCCAGCGTTCCATGCCAATTGTGGCCAAAGATCGGCAGTGTCGTACCGGAAGGCTGCCATGGTTCCGAAGGCGTTGTTGACCCCGAAGCGTGCTGCTTCATTTAGTCGTTGCTTCGCGTCCGTTTCGCAAGGGCGCAGATGCACCTGTGTGTTGGATCGGAAAGGAGGTGTGGCACTGCTGCACTGAATGATGCTCGATGGGTCAGGCAGGCTGTCCCTCATAGGCCGCAATCTCCTCCGCCAGCAGCCGGCCGAGCCTGTCCAGATGCCGCGCATAGGGCCGCCACCGGCCCACCGACGTGCGGTACATCGGCTGACGCACCTGGCCGCGGCTCGCCGTGCGAACCGGCCGCTGCGTCATCTCCGGCCGAAGACAGGCCGGATCGAAGGGCAGGTCGCAAAAGGCGAGGACGCTCTCCACCATCGGCTTCGGGTTCGCCACCAGCTCCTCATAGCGAATGTCCAGGATTGCGCCTGGAAGCTGCCGGTGAGCCTCGATCATGGCAGCATCATAAAGCCGGTAACGCTCGGCCAGCGCGTCGAAACTGTAGGTGTAGGTCAGCGCATGCTCGGCGAACAGCTCGGTATAGGCCGACCAGCAGATGTCCATGGGGTGACGGCGGCAATGAATGAGGCGGGCATTGGGAAACAGCTGCCGGATCGTCCCGAGATGGAGCCAGGACGACAGCGATTTGTCGACCACCCGCTCGGCCCGTTGCGCCGTCGGTGGATAGGCAGCGAGATAGGCCGCGGCGCAGCGTCCTGCGCCATCCCCACCCAGGCTGCCAGCCAGCCGCGGCATCAGCTCGAGCTCGCCAATGCCTGTCGCCATCGGATGGCTGGCGATCACCTGCTCGACCAGCGTGGTGCCGGAGCGCGGCATGCCGAACACGAAGACCGGCTGAGCGCTGGCCTGCGGGCCGGTCGGTGGCGCCGATGAAAGGGGCGCGATCCATGGCGCGGGGGCAGCCTTCGCCACCTTTCCTGCCGCCAGCTGCGCCATCATGTCATTGCCGCTGCGGAACGCTGCGAATGCGCCATCGACATCGCCGGCCCGATCCTTGAGTCGGCCGAGCGCGAACATGAGGGGCGCGGCATGGAGCTGCTTCGGGTGCGAGGCCTTCGCCGCAACCGCCCGCTCGACATCCTCGATGCGGCATCGCTCGGGGAAATGGGTGGCAAGCGACAGATGGGAATAGCCATCATGCGGGTCGGCCTTGAGCGCTTCGCCGAGCAGGGCCTGCGACCGATCGCGCTCGCCGCGCGACAGCGCACTCGTCGACATCAGCACGAAGATCGGTGCCTTGACCGGCGAGATGCTGACCGCCCGCCGATAGATGGCCAGCGCCTCCTCATGCCGGCCCGCCGCATCGAGCGTCTTCGCCAGCTCGACCTGCTCCACCACGCCGCTCTTCATGGCGGCGATCGCCTGGACATGCGGAAGCGCTTCCCGCGGACGGCGGAGCCGCATCAGAATGTCGGCCGCCCCCCGCCGCACCGCCTCCTCTTGTGGCGCCAGCCTGACGCATTCGGTGATGGCATCGAGCGCATCGAGCAGCAGGCCTTGCGTCACGAGCGAGGCGGCGCGGGCGAGGCGCGCGGCCAGCATCTGCCTGTCTGAGCCTTGCGGCGGCTTTTGCATCAACGCGCCCTCTCGCGAAAGCAGATCGGCCCGCGGTTTCCCGCGAGCCGATGCGCCTGTCAAGGGCGTGGGCGTTCGGCCGTCAGAAATAGAACCAGCTGCCCATCTGGAAGCGCAGCGAGTCCTCGGCGCAGTCATCGCCGGCGCCCACCATCACGCAGCGGTTGTTCACCTTTCGGAAGTCTTCTCGACCCCACATGACCTCCCAGCCCAGCCGCATCTGCTTCACCGGCTGCCACAGCAGATTGCCGTGCACCGTCCAGACATTGTCCGCCAGCGGGCTCACGCCCTCGTCGGCATTGAGATTTTCGGCATAGCCGCCCTCGACATTGATCGAGGCGGTCTCGTTGACATTGAAGATGAGGCCGGCCGTGACGCCGTAACCCCGCATCAGCGCGCAATCCTCGTCATTGATGTCGCAGACGCGCCGCTCCGTGTCGAGCTGGTTCAGCCAGCGGTCGGTCAGCCCCTGGGTGTATTGCGCACCGGCGGTCAGCGTCGCGATATCGGCGAGATTGATGTTGGCACCGCCGCCGATCACCCAGCCGAGGCGCCGGTCATTGTCCCGGTTGCCGTCCTCGCCCAGATCCGAGATCTGACCGGCAATGATGAACTGGTGGCCGCCCGCCAGATCATATTGGACATAGGATCCGAAATCCGGAATCAGCGTGTCGCTGACCTCTTCCGGGCGCTCCATCGACACGGCCCAGCTCAGCGGCCCGTCATGATAGGTGAGCCGCATCTGTGCCCGCCTTGTGCCGCCATTGACGCCGGCATCGCCGTAATTGTCGACGGTGGTGACGCCGACGATCGACAGCATCGCCGTCTGATCGGTCTGGCCGACCAGCAATGTCCAGTTCGGCGTCAGGTCCCATTCGCCGAAGGCGTGGCGCAGGCGCGTGCAGAAGGTCTGCCCGAAACCCTGGAAGCCAGGGCCCAAGTCCGCGGACTCCGAGGCGCAGTAGAAGTCCATCTCGATGCGGCTGCGGATTTGGCCGATGCTGGGGTCGACCTTGGACTTGATGCCGAAGCGGGACTGGTTCGCATGCAGGAACACGAAGCCGTCATCGTCCGCGCCCGTCAGGTCCTGTCCGGGCATCGAAAAGGAGAACTTGTTGTGGTTGCCGTCGAGATCGTAGATCACGTCCCCCTTGACATAGCCGTAGAGCGCGATCTCGGCCACCGGCGCCGGCAGGTCGGCGCTTGGGGTGATGGCGATGGTGAAACCGGCATCGTCATTCGCATTTCCCCGGTCCCGCGCTGCATGCGGTGCGACGAAGTCCATCCGCGAGCCGCGCTCGAAGGTGACGAGGCTCGCCCCGGCAGGAGCCTGCGACCGCGGCGCCGGCTGCGCCAAACTGTCAACCCTCGATTGCAACGACTCGAGCTGACTTTTGAGCGCGGCAAGCTCGTCGGCCTGGACCCCTGACGTCATCGCCATCAGCGCGGCGCCACCCAGCAGGGCTCTCCGGAGCCCTTTGATATTGTTCATTGTTTTCTCCCACGAAGACTTTCCAGACTGTGAAGCCCCCCATTCCCCTGCAACCGGTAAAGGAGGACTATTGACCTCATGCTCGCTTTGGTTGTCGCATGTCAAGGTCGCCGCTCTGCACGTAAAGCCCAACTTCAGCGTGCAAATCCACTTCTTCAACGAATGTTGCCTTGCCGACACAGGCAGGGAGTGCTGCGATAGGGTGGGAAATGCGCGAGTCGGCAGCAATCGGGACATGACAATGGCAGCGAACAAGGCTTTTGCGGTGGGCTGTGTGCCGCTGGCCCTCCTCGGCGCGGCGCTCCTGGCCGCCTCCGGCGCGGCGGCGGGCGATCTCGATCAGTGCCGGGAGGGCGAGGGCGAGGCGCAGATCGCCGCCTGTGCCGCCGTCGGCGCCGACTCGGCTCTGGCGGCCGCCATTCGCACCGAGGCGCTGCTCCGGCATTCCTTGCTCGTCCGCCAAACGGGCGACGATGCCTTGGCGCAGAAGGCGCTGGAGGCGGCCGAGGAGATCGATCCGCAGAATGGCGAGGTCGCCATCGCCTTCGCCAAGTTCCATTACGACAATGCCCGTTACGACGAGGCCGAGAAGCACATCATGCGGGCGCAGGCCTTGCTGCCAAAGCGGCCCGAGCCGCACAACATCATGGGCAAGATCTGGATGATGCGCGACGATCTCGACCGGGCGATCAAGGAGTTCAAGACGGCGATCGCCATTGACCCCAAACATGCGAATTCGCGATTGAACTGTGCCAACGCCTATTACGCGCAGGGGCGGTTCAACGACGCGCTCGAGCAATATGCCATCGCCGGCCGCCTCTACCCCGAAGGCCGGCTGCGCACCAATGCCCTCACCATGGAGGCGATCACCCGTCAGAAGCTGGCGGCGGGGCAGTAGGCAGCCCTACCCAGGCTCATCACCGGCCCGCAAGGCCTCGGTGAACGGCCGCAGCTGCTCGGCGAATCGCCGCCATTTGCCGATCGAGCCGCCCGCGATCGGCTGCCGGACCTGCCACACGCTCGCCGTCGCAACCGACCTCTCCACCT
>JBIOYR010000139.1:0-17236 GCA_044870245.1 Aestuariivirgaceae bacterium
CCAAATTTGGCCAATGGACAGTGAGCTGGGGATCATTAGGGTCCGGACCCTCGAGTTCGTTCGCATGCATGCGCGCCGTTCCCTCACTCCCTTCTCCCCCGCGAAGCGGTGGGAGAAGGGACAGACGCATCAGTCGCGAAAGCCGTCGGTCGCGGTCACCAGCTCGTGGATCGTCCCGGGCTCTGTCATGGTGTGTCCGGCATCATCGACGATGCGCAGCTCGACCTCCGGCCAGGCTCTTTTCAGGTCCCACGCATTGGCCACCGGCGTGCACACATCATAGCGGCCATGGACGATGACGCCCAGAATGGCCGAGAGCCGCCCCGCCTCCTCGAGCAGCTGACCGTCGCGTTCAAGAAAGCCGCCATGGACGAAATAGTGGCATTCGATCGAGGCGAAGGTGAGCGCGAACTGATCGGCGCCGAAGCGCGCCACCCGCGCCGGATCGGGCAATAGCGAGATCGTCGCCCCCTCCCATTGGCTCCAGGCGCGGGCGCAGCGCAGCCGCTCCGCCGGATCATCGCCGGTCAACCGGCGGTAATAGGCAGCGATCATGTCGCCCCGCTCCTCCCGCGGGATCGGGGCAATGTAATTTTGCCAGGCATCGGGAAAGATCCGGCTCGCCCCCTCCTGGTAGAACCATTCGAGCTCCCATCGCCGCATTGTGAAGATGCCCCTGAGGATGAGCTCGCTGACCTTCAGCGGATGGCTCTGGGCATAGGCCAGCGCCAGTGTCGAGCCCCACGACCCGCCGCACAGCTGCCAGCGCTCGATCTCGAGATGCCGGCGCAGCTTCTCCATATCGGCGATGAGGTGCCCGGTGGTGTTGGCCGCGAGCGAGGCTGCCGGGGTCGACTTCCCTGCCCCCCTCTGGTCGAACAACACGATCCGGTAGTGGCTCGGATCATGCAGTCGCCGCATGAATGTGTTCGACCCGCCGCCAGGTCCGCCATGGATCATGACCACGGGCTTCCCGTTGGGGTTGCCGCATTCCTCGAAATGCAGCACATGCCCGTCGCCGACATCCAGCTTTCCGCTGCGAAAGGGCTCAATCTCGGGATAGGCCACCCGGCGCTCGCTCATCCTGATACTCCGGTCGATTTGCCGGCCGCCATCCCATGATGCTTCTTGGAGGTCAAGATCTGCCGAGCAGACCACGATTCCCAGCCACAGAACCGTCCCATCGAAGTCATGAAGTCTTCCCGTTTTTTCGGGGGAATGGATCGGTTAGCGGGAGAGTTCATGCGTCGGATCGCCCAGATTGTCGTGGCTTGTGTTCTGCTTGCCATTTTGCCGGCCGCCCGTCCGGCCAAGGAGGCCGGGCAGCTGCCCTCGGCCGAGCAGGTGATCCGCTGGATCAAGGGCTATCGGCTGAAGCCGGAGCCGGACAAGCTGCCAACCGTGGTGAAGGTGCTGAGCCAGCTCGGCGCTTTCCAGGAGCCGGATTCGGCCGGGCTCTATGTCGGGTTTGTCGCCGGCGTGATCGGCACCAATCCCGAAAGGGCCGAGAAGCTCATCACCACCATCTTTCCCATGAAGGAGCAGGACACCTGGGTGATGGTGCGGGCCATCGCCTATTCCGGCCTGCCGAACTGGCAGGATCTCCTGCGTCTCGCCCAGACCAAGATGCCGCGCCGTCAAGTGATGGTCGACGCCTATCTCAACCGCAAGCTGCCGATCCTCCAGGATCTCCGCATCGACAAGGAGCAATCGACCTGGCAGTGGATGGCCAAGGCCATGACCTTCAGCAGCGAGCCGAAGAAGGGGCCGGTGCTGAAACCGAGCCCGGTGGTGATGGACAATCTCTGGGGCTACTACTACGCCACCGGGGCGCTGGCGCCGTTGCAGAACATCATCGCCATGCTTCCCTGGTCGAAGAACTACAATGACGCCGAAAAGCTGACCATCGGCTCGACCGCCAAATTCTCTCTCGCCAGCAATGCCTCGCAGGATCCCGAGATGCTCGATGCCTTGAAGGAGGCCCGCTCCGGCGCCAGCGAGGAAGCGCGCCCGATCCTCGATGAGGTGATCTTTGCGGCCGAGACGGTCGAGGTCGGCAAGCTCAGGACCGATGCCCAGGCGGCGATCGCCGAGCTCAAGGCCAAGGGCCCGGCCTATAAGCGACAGATCACCTGGTGGGGCACGATGGGCGAGGGCGCGATCTCGCTGGGCTGCGTCGTCGCCGCCGTCGTCGGCACGGTCGCCCTGGGCATTCCCTGCGTGGTCGGCGGGGCGACGGCTTCGGCCGCCTTGCGCTACTTCTCCACGCCGGACTGACCGCGCCCAACCTTTTTCATTTTTCCGGTCCTCAGTTACCCTTGGGCAGGGTCCAAGGAGCGAATCGGGATGCTGAAGGAATTCAAGGAATTTGCCATGAAGGGCAATGTGCTCGATCTCGCCATCGGCGTGATCATCGGCGCAGCCTTCGGCGCAATCGTCGCCTCTCTCGTCGACGATATCATCATGCCGATCATCGGGGCGATCACCGGCGGGCTCGATTTCTCGAATTACTTCGTGCCGCTGTCGAAGAACGTGAATGCCCCGGCGCTGGTCGAGGCGAAACGCCAGGGAGCAGTCTTCGCCTATGGCGCTTTCCTGACCAAGCTCGTCAATTTCATGATCATCGCCTGGGTGCTGTTCCTCGTCGTCAAGGCGATCAACCGTTTCAAGCGCCAACAGGAAGCCGCCCGGCCGGCCAAGCCGACGACCAGCGAAACGCTGCTCACCGAGATACGCGATCTCCTCAGGGCCCGTCAGAGAGAAGTCTAGGGCATGATGCTGTCAGGGAGGGTGAACAGCCGCGCGTTGACCAACCAACACGGATTGCCTATTTGAGCTTGCAGAAAGAGATCCCGAAATGGCTGTTCGACCGCTCATCATCCTGCCCGATCCAATGCTGAAACGCGTCTCTGCCCCGGTGGGCGTGGTGACCGACGAGATTCGCGACCTCATGGATGACATGCTCGAGACCATGTATGCCGCACCGGGCATCGGTCTCGCCGCCATCCAGATCGGCGTGCCCAGGCGGGTGGTGGTGATGGACCTCGTCAAGGACGAGGACAAGCCCAGGGACCCGCAGTTTTTCGTCAATCCCGAGATCGTTTCGGCATCCGAGGAGACCGCCGAATATGAGGAGGGCTGCCTGTCGATCCCCGAGGTCTTCGAGAACGTGACCCGGCCGAAGGCGGTGCGCATCCGCTATCTCGACCGCAACGGCATCGTCCAGGAACGCGATTGCGAAGGCCTGATGGCCACCTGCATCCAGCATGAGATCGACCATCTGAACGGCATCCTGTTCATCGATCACATCTCGCGGCTGAAGCGCGAGCGTGTTGTCAAAAAGTTTGCCAAGGCGGCCAAGCTGTCGCGGGAGCCCGTGTGAGCCTCAAGCTCATCTTCATGGGCACCCCGGATTTTGCGGTTCCGACGCTTGAGCATCTGGTCGGCCAGGGCCACCGGCTCCTCTGCGTCTACAGCCAGCCGCCGCAGCCGGCCGGGCGCGGCCTTGCCGCCCGCCCGTCGCCGGTCCAGCAGGCCGCCGAGCACCTGGAGATAGCGGTTCGCACCCCGGCCTCGCTGAAATCGGCGATCGAGCGTGACGCATTGCGGGCGCTCGCCGCTGATGCGGCCGTCGTCGTCGCCTACGGTCTCGTTCTGCCGCCGCCGGTGCTCCAGGCGACACGGCTCGGCGCCTATAATCTCCACGCCTCGCTCCTGCCGCGCTGGCGCGGCGCCGCGCCCATCCAGCGCGCCATCATGGCCGGCGATGCCGCGACCGGCGTCGCGGTGATGCGGCTGGAGCAGGGTCTCGACACCGGACCGGTGTGCCTCGAGGAGCGGGTCGCCATCGCCCCGGGGATGACCAGCGGCGAGCTTCACGATCTCCTGGCGGACCGGGGTGCCAGGTTGATGGGACAGGCGCTGAGCGCCCTCGAGCACGCCGCCCTGACCTGCCGGCCCCAAGCCGCCGACGGCATCACCTATGCCGCCAAGATCGACAAGGCGGAAGCCCGCATCAAATTCGACCGGCCGGGCACCGAGGTGGCGAACCTGATCCATGGGCTTTCCCCCTATCCAGGCGCCTGGTGCCTGCTCGCCGGCAAGCGGCTGCGGCTGCTCAAGGCGACGGTCGAGCCGGGGAGCGGTCCACCCGGCACCTGCCTCGACGACCGGCTCGCCATCGCCTGCCGTGACGGCGCGGTCCGGCCGCTCCTCGTCCAGCTCGAAGGCAAGGCCGCCCTGGCGCTTGCCGACTTTCTGCGTGGCCACCCGGTTGCGCCGGGCACCCGATTGACCTGAAACTGGTGCGATGCCGCGCTACCGTCTCCTCGTCGAATATGACGGGACCCCGTTCCATGGCTGGCAGCGCCAGCGCCATGGCCACCCCTCGGTTCAGGGCGCGATCGAGGACGCGCTCGAGCGCCTGACCGGCGAGCACCCGGTGGTCATCGGGGCCGGGCGGACCGACAGCGGCGTCCACGCCCTCGGACAGGTTGCCCATGCCGATCTGGACAAGAGCTGGACCGGCGACCGGCTCCGCGATGCACTGAATGCGCATTTGCGACCATTTCCCGTCACCATACTCGCCGCTAAGGAGGAAAAAGCGTCCTTTCATGCGCGCTTCTCGGCGACCGGGCGTCACTATCTCTACCGGATCGTCAACCGTCGCCCGCCCCTCGCTTTGGAGCACCACCGCGCCTGGCAGGTGATGCGCCCGCTCGATGCCGAGGCCATGGCAAGGGCTGCCCAATGCCTTGTCGGCAACCATGATTTCACGACCTTCCGATCGAGCGAATGTCAGGCCGCATCGGCGGTGAAAACCCTCGATTCCCTGGAGGTGACGCGGCACGGCGAGGTCATCGAGATCGCTGCCCGCGCCCGTTCCTTCCTCCACAACCAGGTGCGCTCGATGGTCGGCTCGCTCAAGCTGGTGGGCGAGGGAAAATGGAGCGAGAACGATCTCCTCGCCGCCCTGGCGGCGCAGGACCGCTCAGCCTGCGGACCCGTCGCGCCTCCTGGCGGGCTTTACCTGGCGGCGGTCTGCTATGAATGAACGTCAGCCGATGACCGCGTCGGTCCCGAGGCTGAGCAGCAGCTCGCCAAGCACCAGCGCCGCCGCCACGATTCCCGAGACCTGGAGCCCCGTCACCGCGACGATCCAGCGGATCCACAGCGCCGCCGCCATGGATCCCAATGCGAGATAGCTCATCGTGTCGCGCCCGATCACCCCGGCGTCGAACAGCATGAGCGGCGGCAGCATCACCCCGATGACATAGACCGAGGACCAGTTGAACGCGACCATGTAGCGGACGAAATTCGCTCCCCAGCCGAGCGGTTTGCCGATCGCTGCGATCAGGATCGGCCAGGCCACCCATTGGACGAGCAGCGACAGCACGGTCAGAAGTGTCGACTGCGACTCGCCGCTGCCGCTGGCCGTCTCGAGCCGCTGACCGACATCGACGCTGTAGAGATAGAGCGGCAGCACCGGCAGGATGGCGGCAAAGGACCGCCAGAATCCATCCTCGCTCAAATTCATCAATCCATAGGCGCTGCGATCGCCGCGGGCCAACAGCCAGGCGGCAGCCAGCGAATGACGCGCTTCGGCAACCAATGTGTTCATCCGCGGAAGACCGTGAAATAGCGCTCCAAAATATTGCGATATATATGGGATAGCGCCTGCAGCTCTTCGACTGAAATTCGCTCGTCGACCTGATGAATCGTGCGGCTTACCGGACCGAATTCCACCACCGGGCAGAGATCCTTGATGAACCGGGCATCGGAGGTACCGCCGCCGGTGTTCACTGATGGCACGATCCCGGTCTTCTCCGCGATGGCCGCCGTCACCAGATCGACCAGCGGTCCCGCTTCCGTGAGGAAGGCGTCGCTTCGCGCCAAAATCTCGAGACTGTAGCTCCCGCCCAGCTCGGCCACGACCTGGTCGCAACGCTCACCGATCCAGCCTGCCAGCTTTTCGGGAGTCTGGAGCGTGTTGAAGCGGATGTTGAACCGCGCCGTGGCGCGTGCCGGCACCAGATTGCCGGCCGGATTGCCGGTGTCGGCGGTGACGAATTGCAGTGTCGAGGGGCCGAACCAGTCATTGCCCTGATCGAGCGGCTCGGAATGCAGCCGGTCGATCATCCGCGCCAGCAGATGAACCGGATTGATGACGCTCTGTGGATAGGCGACATGACCCTGCCGCCCGACGGTGGTGAGGCGGAAATGGACGCTGCCGCGCCGGCCGATCTTGACGCCATCGCCCAGCCGCTCGCGCGACGTCGGCTCGCCCACCAGGCAGTGATCGGGAATCTCGCCATTGTCGCGAATCCACCCGAGCACCTTGGCGGTGCCGTTGATCGCCACCGCCTCCTCGTCGCCGGTGATCAGGAAGCTCACCGAGCCGTCGAGACGGCCCTCCTCGGCCATCGCCAGCGCCGCGGCGGCAAACGCAGCGATGCTGCCCTTCATGTCGACCGCCCCGCGCCCCCAGACCTGGCCATCCGCCAGCGCGCCGGCGAATGGTGGATGCGTCCAATCCGCATCGCTGCCGGGCGGAACGACATCGGTATGTCCGGCAAAGCAGAAATGCGGTCGCTCGCTGCCATAGCGGGCGTAGAGATTGTCGACATCGGCCGTGCCGGGTTCCGAAAAGGGCAGCCTAACCGTGCGAAACCCTGATGCTTTGAGCAGCCGTTCCAGATAGCCGAGGGCTCCCGCTTCGGCCGGTGTCACCGAGGGACAGCGGATCAGGGCCTGGAGGATCGCAACGGGGTCCATCGCTCAATCGCGCAGCAGATCGTTGATCGAGGTCTTGGCGCGGGTCTTGGCATCGACCCGCTTGACGATCACCGCGCAGTAAAGGCCCGGCCCCGGGCTGCCATCGGGCAACGGCTTGCCGGGAAGCGTTCCCGAGACCACGACGGAAAACGGGGGCACCCGGCCGTAGAGGATTTCACCGGTTGCCCGATCGATGATCCGCGTCGAGGCGCTGAGATAGACGCCCATGGCCAGCACCGAGCCCTCGCCCACCAGCACGCCCTCGGCCACCTCGGCCCGCGCGCCGATGAAGCAATTGTCCTCGATCACCACCGGCTCGGACTGCAGCGGCTCGAGCACTCCGCCGATGCCGACCCCGCCGGACAGGTGGCAGTTCTTGCCGATCTGGGCGCAGGAGCCGACCGTGGTCCAGGTATCGACCATCGTCCCGCTGTCGACATAGGCCCCGAGATTGACGAAGGACGGCATCAGGATCACCCCCGGCGCGATATAGGCCGAATGCCGGACCAGCGATCCCGGAACGGCGCGAAATCCTGCAGCCTGAAACTGATTTCCGCCCCAGCCGGCGAATTTCGAGGGCACCTTGTCCCACCAATGCGCCCCGCCGGGCCCTCCCGCAATCGTCGCCATGCCGGTGAGGCGGAAATGGAGAAGGACTGCCTTCTTCAACCATTGGTTTGTATGCCACTTCCCCTCACGCTTCTCGGCAACCCTGAGCGATCCGGCGTCGAGCCCGTCAAGCGCCTGCTCGACCGCATCGCGGACCTCGCCGCGGGTCGCGCTGCTGATGGTGTCGCGTTCCTCCCATGCCCGCTCGATCACCGCCTGAACATCGTCCATGACAATCCTCGGTCGCTCTCCAAATGACGGCGCTGAAGCTAGCGCGGCGCGATCGAGAAGCGAATAGCCAAGTGCGAATAGGCAGTAGGCGTTAGACATTAGGCAGTGGGCGGTTCTCTTGCCTGCTGCCGACAGCCTTCTCGAGCAGGAATCCGGCAAGATCATCGGTGACATGATCCACGTGATCGACCGTGACGCCGCCCGACTCGGCATTGAGAAGATTGCCGTCGGTATTGTCGGGGCAGGTGACGAGGACGGTCGTCATGCCGAGCCGGTGCGGAATTTCGAGATTGCGCGCAATGTCCTCGAACATCGCCGCCCGCCGCGGCTCGATGGCATGGACAGTGAGGAACTTCTCGTAAGGCTCGAGCTGCGGCTTGGGGATGAAGTCCGAATGGACGATGTCGAAGATCCCCGTGAAATGCGATCCGACCCCGAGCCGCGCCAGGACCTTCTCGGCATGGGCCACCGTTCCGTTGGTGAAGATCAGCTTGCGCCCGGGCAGTGACTCGAGCGCCCGCGCCAGCGGCTCATCGGCCGGAATCGGCGAATGGTCGATGTCGTGGACATAGTCGAGAAAGGCATCCGGCGACACGTCATGCTCGAGCATGAGACCCCTGAGCGTCGTGCCATAGCGATAGAAATACTCCTTCTGGACGGCCTTTGCCGCGACCCGATCGACGCCAAGGAGCTGCGCGATGAAGCTGCCCATGCGCAGGTCGATCTGGTCGAACAGCCGGCAGCTCGCCGGATAGAGCGTGTTGTCGAGATCGAAGATCCAGGTTTCGACATCGGCAAAACCGCGCCCTGCCATCAGCGCTTGCCGCTATCCGCATTCGGCGCCGAGCGGGCAATTCGGGTACCGATGCCATGCGGCGTCAGGAGCTCCATGAGCACGCAATGCGGCACCCGGCCATCGACGATGACGACGCCTTCTACCCCGGCCTCGACCACATCGACGCAGCTCTTGACCTTCGGAATCATTCCGCCGGTGATGACGCCGCGCTCGATCAGCCGCGGCACCTCGCCGATGCTCAGCTCCTCGATCAGCTGGTTGCTCGAATCGAGCACACCGGCGACATCGGTGAGGAGCAGCAGCCGCTTGGCCTGCACCGCCGAGGCAATGGCGCCGGCCGCCATGTCGGCATTGACATTATAGGTCTCGCCGTCCTCGCCCACTCCGATCGGCGCAATCACCGGAATGGCATCGGAGTGGATGATGGTGCTGAGGATCGACGGATTGACCCGGTCCGGATCGCCGACAAAGCCGAGGTCACAGGCGATGTTCTGACCCGTTCTCGGGTCTTCCTTGATGAGCTCGAGCTTTTTGGCGATCAGCAGATTGCCGTCCTTGCCCGAGATCCCCATCGCCTTGCCGCCGGCGCGATGAATCGACGCCACGATCGCCTTGTTGATCGATCCCGACAGCACCATCTCGACCACGTTCATGGTCTCTCGGTCGGTCACCCTGAGACCATCGATGAAATCCGACTTGACCCCCATCCGGTCGAGCATCCGCCCGATCTGCGGCCCGCCGCCATGCACCACGATGGGGTTGATGCCGCAGAGTTTGAGCTGGACGATGTCATTGGCGAAATGCCGCGACAGCTCCGGATCGACCATGGCATGGCCGCCATATTTGATGACCACCGTCTGATCGTCATAGAGCTGCATGAAGGGCAGCGCCTCGGAGAGGATCCGGGCGATGTCGGCGCGGCCGATGGCGGCTGCCGTTGCTGGATTGTCCATGGCGTGGCTTATATAGCGAATGGCCGGAAGCGAACAGACTTGTGAGCGTTAGCGGCGACGGTCGGCCGGGATGAGCCCGGCGATGGCTGCCCGCAATTCCGGGAGCCCCGTCGATTTCACGCTGGAAGTGGCAAGCACTTGCGGATGGGCGGCCGGCCGCCTGCTGAGCCGCTTCGCCGTTTCGGCAATCATCCGCTCGAGCTCCCCCGGCTTCAGCTTGTCGATCTTGGTGAGCACCGGCTGATAATTGACGGCGGCCTCGTCCAGCAGATCGAAGATCGCCTCGTCCGCCGGCTTGATCCCATGGCGGGCATCGATCAGCACGAACACCCGCCGGAGCGACGGCCGTCCCCGGAGATAGTCCCTGGCAAGCCCCTGCCATTGCCGCACCAGGCGCTTTTCCGCGCGGGCATAGCCATAGCCCGGCATGTCGACCACCGCGAGACTGCCGTCGCCAAGGGTGAAGAAATTGAGCTCGCGCGTTCGTCCCGGCGTGTTCGACACCCGGGCAACGTCGCGCCGGCCGGTCAGCGCGTTGATCAGCGATGATTTTCCGACATTGGACCGCCCGGCAAAGGCAACCTCGGCCGGGAACGACGGCGGCAGGCCGGCGATGTCGGCGACCCCGAGCAGGAACGCCACCGGACCGGCGAAGAGCATCCTGCCCTCCTCGAGCCGCTCCTCGGGCCGCTCATTCATGTCAGGCGCCCGAGCGGCTCTCGCCCTTGCGTTTGAGAAACGGCAGGCTGTCGCGGATGTTGCCGAGGAGATCGATCGGCACGCCGTTCTTCCGCATGATCAGCGCCTGCTGCAGGATCGACAGCAGGTTGTTCCATGCCCAATAGAGCACCAGGCCCGCCGGGAACGACGCCAGCATCACGGTGAAGATCAGCGGCATGTAGTTGAAGATCTGCGCCTGGATGGGATCGGGCGGCGGCGGGTTCAGCTTCATCTGAACCCACATGGTGATGCCCATGATGATCGGCAGCACGCCGATCATCAGGAGATGCGGCGGCGTCCATGGGATCAGCCCGAACAGATTGAACAGGCTCGTCGGATCGGGCGCCGACAGATCCCTGATCCAGCCATAGAACGGCGCGTGCCGCATCTCGATGGTGACATAGAGCACCTTGTAGAGCGCGAAGAACACCGGGATCTGCACCACCACCGGAAGGCAGCCGGCAAGCGGGTTGACCTTCTCCCGCTTGTAAAGCTCCATCATCGCTTCCTGCTGCTTCATCCGGTCGTCGGCGAAGCGCTGCTTGATGTTCTCCATCTCCGGCTGGAGCTTCTTCATCTTGCTCATCGCCTCGTAGGATTTGTTGGCGAGAGGGAAGAAGATGAGCTTGAGCAGCACCGTCACGATCAGGATTGCCAGGCCGAAATTCCCGACCCAGCCCTTGATCGCATGCAGCGCCCAGAACATCGGCTTGGTTATGAAATAGAACCATCCCCAGTCGATCAGCAGGTCGAACCGGTCGATATTGAGCGCCTTGCCATAGTCGGTGACGGTCTCGACCACCTTGGCGCCGGCAAAGACCCGGCTCTCGGTCGCCCCCGTGGCGCCGGGCGCCACGCTCATCGGGGCCTTGCTCAGATAGTCCGCCTGATAGACATCGAGCGCCCCGTTGAGCGTATGGCGGAAGGTGCCGACGATCTCCGCGGCCTGATCGGGCACCAGCGCCACCGCCCAATATTTGTCGGTGATGCCGAGCCAGCCCCCCTGCGACGGCGTCGCATCCGGATCCGGCTGATCCTTCATATGGGCATAGGTGATTTCCTTGAGGCTGCCGCCCAGCACCCCGAGCAGTCCCTCATGCAGCACATAGACGCCTTGGACATGCGGTGTTCCCTGGCGCTGAACCCGGGCATAGGGAAACAGCGAGACCGGCGCCTCGGTCCGGTTCTCCACCTCCTGTCGCAAGGTGAACATGTATTGCGGATCGACCGAGAAGATCCGGCGAAAGATCAGTCCCTGGCCATTGTCGTAGGTCAGCGTCACCGGCTTGCCCGGCTCGAGCACCGCGCCCGGCGGAACCGACCACACCGTGTCTCTGCCCGGAAGCTTGACCGTCGTGCCCGGCGGCTGCGAGAAGCCATGCTCGGTGAAGAATCCGCCCACCGACCCGGAAGGCGACAGCAGCACGATGGTCGGGCTCTTCGGATCGACGGTCTCGTGATAGCGGGTAAGCCTCAGATCGTCGAGCACGCCCCCCTTGAGATTGATCGATCCCTCGACGCTTGGCGTGCGGATCGCCAGGCGCGGCGATTGCTGCAGCACCGCCTCGCGCGGCTGCGGCACGCCGGGCGCTGGCGCGACTGACGGCTCGGCGGCGGGCGGCGCCGCCTGCCCCTGTGTCCCTGGCTGGGGAACGGGCTGCCCCGGCACCGGCTGACCTGGAACCTGCGGCGGCAGCTTGTGGGTCTGCTCGACCTGCTGACGCTGCTTCTCGAGCATCGGCTGGGCGTAGAAATAGTTCCAGCCGAGAATGATCAGCATCGACAGCACGATCGCCAGGATGAAATTGCGATTGTCTTCCTTCATCACTTTTGTTCCGAGCGCTCTCTGCCGACCAGCCTCAGTGCCGCGACCGGCCTTCAGGCGCCGGTGGCCGATCCCCTGCCCGGTTCAAAGCCGACACGGCACGTTCGATGTCTTCCATCAAGAGGAGAAAAGGCCGACCGGCGGTTGCCGAGCGACCAATGAACACATAGTCGGTTCCAGCCTGCAGTCCAGAGGCGCCGCTGCGGCGGACTGCCTCTTTCAGCCGCCGCCGGATGCGATTGCGCATCACCGCCGAGCCTAGCTTGCGGGTCACCGTGAAGCCGACGCGCGGCGGCCCGTCATCATTGCGGCACCGCGCCTGGACGACGACGCCCTCCCGCGACCACGAACGTGCACGCGCCGCCTCCAGGAAGTCCTGGCGGCGTTTGATTCTTTCCATTCTGGTGACCCTCCGGACGGACCGGAGCAACCCGGCCCTGCCGCTTCGTTAGGCCGACAGACGCGCCCGCCCCTTGGCGCGGCGACGCGCCAGGACCCGGCGCCCTCCCTTGGTCGCCATGCGGGCGCGGAAGCCGTGCCGCCGCTTGCGAACGATCTTCGAGGGCTGAAAAGTGCGCTTCACCGCGAAATTCTCCAATTCACTCTGGCGGGATCGGGAGGGCTTATACTGGCCGCAAACCGCCACGTCAACGCGAAGCCTCCAACATCGCACTTGATCCCGACGGTCAAGCAATGGCCTAATTGAAATTGAGGGAAAAGGCCATGACTGGCGCAATCGAGGGACCCAAAACTACCAAAAAGCCCCCTCCGGTAGCTCGCTTGCGCGGGCTTTCCGGCAAGGTCCTGACGCTGGCCATCGTCTTCGTCATGATCGGCGAGATCCTGATCTTCCTTCCCTCGCTCGCCAATTACCGGGTGACCTGGCTCAAGGGCCGCATCGAATTGGCCGAGGTCGCCGCCCTCGCCGTCGAGGCGGCGCCCGACAACCAGATCTCGGCCGATCTGCGCAAGGAGCTGCTGACCGCCGCCGGCGTCGAGGTGGTGGCGCTGAAGCGCGACCAATCGCGTCATCTGGTGCTGATGACCGACGAACCCTCGACCGTGGTCGCCCGTTACGACCTGCGGGAGAATCGCACCTTCCAACTCCTGCTCGATGCCGTGACCACCATGCTGGCCGGCGGCCAGCGCGTCATCACCATCGTCGACAAGCCGCCCAACATGTCGGGCGACGAGATCGAGCTCGCCATGAGCGAGACGCCCCTCTTCGCCGCCATGGTCGGCTATGCCGTCAACATCCTGGCCCTATCGGTGGTGCTGTCGATCATCGTCGCCGGATTCGCCTTCATTGCCCTTGACCGCATGCTGGTGGTGCCCATCCGCCGGCTGACTCAGAGCATGGTCCGCTTTCGCGAGCAGCCCGAGGATCAGAGCCGAATCATCGAGCCATCCGATCGCAATGACGAGATCGGCCGTGCCGAGCAGGAGCTGCAGGCGATGCAGCGCGACCTTGCCGGAACCCTACAGCAGAAGAGCCGCCTTGCCGCGCTTGGGCTCGCCGTCAGCAAGGTCAGCCACGACCTCAGGAACATGCTCTCCACCACACAGCTGATCTCCGACCGGCTGTCCAGCGTCCAGGACCCGACGGTCCAGCGGGTCGCCCCGAAGCTTGTCTCCTCGCTCGATCGGGCGATCGGCTTCCTGGCCCAGACCCTGGTCTATGGCCGCGCCGAGGAGGCCCCGCCGCGCCGCGATCGCTTCCCGCTGCGGCTGCTGGTCGAGGAGGTCATCGACATGGTGGTGGTCCAGGCCTCGAGCCGCACCGTGCTCTACAATGACGTCCCCGCCGAGGTGGTGGTCGATGCCGACCGCGATCAGCTGTTCCGGGTTCTGATGAACCTTGCCAGAAACTCGACGGAGGCCCTGGACTCGCAGGAGGAGGAGGCAACGCCGTCCCAAACCGCCGACGGCATGGTCCGAGTCACCGGCTGGCGCGAGGGCAGCGTCGTCATGATCGAGGTGCGCGACAATGGCCCGGGCGTCTCGCAGCGCGCCCGCGAGCACCTGTTCGAGGCCTTCCGCTCGTCGGCCCGCACCGGTGGCACCGGCCTCGGCCTCGCCATTGCCAGCGAGCTGGTTCGGGCCCATGGCGGCGACATCCGGCTGGTTGCCGAGGCGGTCCGCGGCGCCGTCTTCCACATCTCGATCCCCGACCGCGTCGCCGAGCTCCGCCCCGGCCGGCGCGGCCAGCGCGAAGCCTCCTAGCGCGCGCTGGTCATCACCGTGCCTTCGCGGCGAGGATCGACCCCGCCATCCATCGTCTTGTCGATGATCCGTATCCCCTGGAGTCCGCTCTCGAGCTCCGTGATATCGATTTGATGGCCCAGTGCCGCGAGCGCCGGTGACAGCCGCTCCGCCTGCGTCCCCTTCTCCAGCTCGGTCTCGCCATTGCGATTGAGAATATGCGGCAGGGCGACTGCCTGCTGCATGCTCATGCCCCAGTCGATCAGCGCCACCAGCGTCTGCGCGACATAGCCGATGATCCGGCTGCCGCCCGGCGACCCGACCGCCGCGAACAACGCCCCGTCCGGCCCGAACACCAGCATCGGCGCCATCGACGAGCGCGGCCGTTTGCCCGGCTCGACCCGGTTCACCACCTTCATGCCTTCCCGCTCCGGCGACAGCGCGAAATCGGTGAGCTCATTGTTGAGCATGAACCCGGCAGCCATGATATGGGCTCCGAATGACTGCTCGATCGTCATGGTCATCGACACCGCATTGCCCCGCCGATCGACGATCGCCAGATGGCTCGTGCCGGCCTCGGCACGGTCGCGGTCGGCCGCCTCCGCCACCTGCCGCGCCGTCGGCGCGCCCGGCGCCGCTTCGCCCATGTCGCGGCCAGGATCGATGGCGCGAGCCCGCCCGTCGAGATAGCCGCGCGACAAGAGCGCCGCGCCCGGCACCTCCACGAAATCGCCATCCGCCATGTAGCGGTCGCGGTCGGCAAAGGCGAGCCGGCTCGTCTCGGCGATGAGATGCGCTGCCATCGGCCCGTTCGGGGTCAGGTCCTTCATCCGGTAGGACTCGAGCATCCTCAGGATCATCAGGGCGGTCAGGCCGCCCGAGCTGGGGGGCGGCATGCCGCATATCCGGTAGTTGCGATAGGACCGACAGACCGCCTCGCGCTGTGGCGCGGTATAAGCGGCGAGGTCCCATGCGATCATCAGCCCGGGATTGCTCGGATGTCCCCGCACCCGCGACACGATCTCAGCCGCGATCTCGCCGGTATAGAAGGCCGCCGGCCCGTCGAGCGCGATGCGTCGGAGCGTAAAGCCGTAGGCCGGATTCTTGAGCGTCGCTCCGGCCGGCAGCGGCACCATCGGTCCGCCGGGCTCGGCCTGCCGAAAGAAGAGCTGGCGCGCCATCGGGTCCTCGGCGAGGCGCGGCGCATCGGCGATCGCCGCCGCGAGCCGCGGCGACACGACGAACCCTTCCTCCGCCAGCCGGATCGCCGGGGTGAACAGAGCGCGCCAAGGCAGCCGGCCATGACGGCGGTGCGCCTCGAAGAGCAGCGCCACGGTGCCGGGGACCCCGACCGAGCGGCCACCGATCTCGACCCACCCCCGTTTGAACGGCTGCCCGTCGGCGCCGAGGAACAGGCTCTCCCCTGCTTGGAGCGGCGCCTTCTCGCGCCCGTCTATGGCATGAACCTTGTTGCGCCGCGCATCGAAGAACATCAGGAAGGCGCCGCCGCCGAGCCCCGATGATTGCGGCTCGACCAGCCCGAGCACCAATTGAGCAGCGACCGCCGCATCGACCGCATTGCCGCCGTCCTTCAGCATCTCGACGGCTGCCGCCGACGCCAGTGGATTGGCGGTCGCCACCATGTCGCGCGGCGTCTGCTTGCTCTTCGAGCAGCCGGAAAGCAAAAGGACCAGGAGCGTGAGGACGGCGGCGATGGATCGGCTGGCGGGCATCTGGCTTCCCTGGATGGGTGTTGACCCCGAAGCTTAGCAAAGGGCAATAGGCATTAGGCAATAGGCAATGAGGTGAGCCCTACTGCCGACTGCCTGCTAGACTGAGTCGCCAGAAGAAGGAGCGAGCCGTTGGCCCTTGCCCGTCCCGGGCCGCTGAATCTCATCACCGACGTTGTCGGGCTCACCGTCGGCAATGCCGAGGACCGCAGCATCGTCACCGGCGTCACCGTGGTGGTGCCGGATGAGCCGGCCGAGGCTGCCGTCGAGCTCCGCGGCGGCGCCCCCGGCACGCGCGAGACCGATGCCCTCGATCCGACCGCGCTCGGCGGCCAGGCCCATGCCGTCGTGCTGTCGGGCGGCTCGGTCTTCGGCCTCGACGCGGCGAGCGGCGTCACCGACACGCTGGCGGCCCGCGGCATCGGCTTTCGCTTCGGCACTCAGCCGCTTGCCTGCCCGGTGGTGCCGGCCGCCATCCTGTTCGACCTGTTGAATGGCGGGAACAAGGATTTTGCTGCCGCCCCGCCCTATGCCCGGCTTGGCCGGGAGGCACTCGCCAACGCCGCGGCGCGCTTTGCACTCGGCAATGCCGGTGCCGGCCATGGGGCGATCTGCGGCCGCCTGAAGGGCGGCCTGGGCAGCGCTTCTGCCGTGCTTGAAGGCTTCACGGTGGGTGCCCTGGTTGCGGTCAACAGCTACGGCTCCGCCATCAACCCGGCGACCGGCGCGCTGTGGGCGGCCTCCTTTGCTCTTGACGGCGAATTTGGCAATGAGCCCGGGCGTCGACCGGCGGATGAGACCTGGCATGCGGTGTTTGCCGGCAGCAAGGCGGAGCGCGCCGAGCCGGCGCCTGGCCAGAGCACCACCATTGCCGTGGTGGCGACCGATGCCGTTCTGTCGAAGACCGAGGTCTCCCGCTTTGCCATCATGGCGGCGGACGGGCTGCCCCGTGCCATCCGTCCCATCCACACGCCCTATGACGGCGACTGTGTCTTTGCCCTGGCCACCGCTCGGCAAATCTTGCCGGCAGACCGCAATCGAGCCCTCGCGGTGCTTGGTACCCTGGCCGCTGATGCCCTCGCCCGCGCCGTCGGCCGGGCGCTGTGGGAAGCCACCGCCATCCCCGGCTGGCCGGCCTATCGGCTTTCCCGCTGATCCGGCCGGATCCGACCGGGCAAGACTTGCGTTCCCGCAGCGAACATATTAGGAGAACTCTCCCTGCATGATCCCTTTCACACGCACCGGTAGCTCAGCTGGATAGAGCACCAGACTACGAATCTGGGGGTCAGGAGTTCGAATCTCTTCCGGTGCGCCAACAACTTAGCTCGAACCTTACTGTCGCCCTCGGGGCGGGCGCTAATCCGTCCCGTCCTGACGGACGATGGTTCCGACATGT
>JBIOYR010000140.1:0-20396 GCA_044870245.1 Aestuariivirgaceae bacterium
AGCTCGCCGCTCGAATCGCGGATCGTGTCGGCGTCATAGCCGTCGAGCTGCTGCAGGAATTTGCCATCGCCGATCACCCGGGCAAGACCGCGGTCGCCAATCCGGTAGAGCGTGAGCTCGACCTCCCGCGCATTGACAGTGACGATCGGGACTCCCTTCGCCCCGATCATCGGAAGCACGAAATTGCTTCCGGTGAACCGTACGTCGGAACTGCGGTCGCGCACATAGACCTCGAGCGAGACCGGCGCTTCGAGCGACTCGCCGATCGCCGCCGGGAGACCTTGCCGCAGCGCCAGCCGATAGCGCTGGCCGTGGCTCAGGCCACCTATGCAAAGCTGGCGATCCTCCTTCTCGACGCCAGCTGCCGGCCTGCCATCGAGCGTCACATAGGAGGAATAGTCGATGCCGGCCTTGATGAGATCGTCCGAGAACTGGACGCAGATCCGCGGCACCAACGTATCGGCATCGACGGTGTGGTCGACCACCCGGAAGCCTTTGCGGGATTTGAGATCGAGAAAGGCCTGTCGGATCGGCGCGGATTCGGCGAGCGCGAGGCTCGCCTTGTAGGCCTCGAGCGCCGGCCGGAACAGCTCGCGCCGCTCCAATGCGTGCGCCAGCACGGCGAGCGCCTCGGCTCTAAGCGCGGCTGTTCGGGTCAGCCCATAGGCGGTCAGCGCCGCCGAGCTCGCCTCACGCGGCAAGGAATAGGTCTCGTTGCCGTCGGCCGGCGTGATCGCCAGGGCAGCGCGGGCGAGTCCCAGCCATGGTGCCGGATCGTCCCCGGTGAGACCGACGGCCCTCCGGAAATAGTCCGCCGCCGTCCGGCTGTCGCCGGCGTTGAGCGCGCTCGCACCGAGCTGGCCGAGCTCTTCGGCAGTCTGAGACTCTGCGGCGGCCCGTGCCCGCCATCTCTCGGCGTCGCGGCGGGCGTCCTCCGCCACCGCTGAAGGCACGAACCGGATCGCGGGCGGCGGCCCGATATCGCTTGCCGTCTGGGACCATGAGGGCGCCGGTGCGGTGGAGACGATGAGAACGGAGAAGAATAGCAGCAGCGCGTTGCGCAACGCGACCGGCATGGGCATGGGGGAGTGTCTCCGGTGAAGCCGTCCAACCGGCTTTTCACGACGGGCGGCATGATGCAATAGCCGCCAGTCGCCGTCCAGAGACCTTCAGAGCGCCGCCTGACCCTCCCGAGCGTCATCCCACACATCGGCATTTCGTACCGATTTGAGCGAGCTGTTGACGGCCTCGACCTGGCCAGGCGCCGGAGGATGCTCGAGCGCCATGACCGGCAGCACCCGCCGCAGCTGGTCGTGATAATACCGCACCCCGGATTCGAGGTCGGACAGGATGAAACCGGCAAAGCTCGAGGACTGCATGGCCTCCCACGACCATTCGATCAACTGGTCGTCTTCTGCGCTGGTGATTCGGTCGATCCGGTAGCTCAGATAGCGCGCCAGCTTCATCTCGCGCCGCTCGTCGGGCCGGCCGTAATAGGCGGAGCGCTGCACGGTCCGGCCGACCGCCAGCGGATATTCCTGATAGAAGCCGATGCGATCGGGATAAAGCATCAGCACGAGATTGGGGAACAGGCCGATATAGAGCCAGGCGCGGCGATGCGACTCGGGCAGCTCTTCAACCACGGGAAGAAGCTGCTTGTAGAGCCGCACACTCCAATATTTGTCCGGCGCCTCGTTGAACGGCGCGAAGGACCGTCCCATCCCGAGCCCGCCGCGCAGGTCGCGATATTGCCCGCCATAGAGATCCTGCAGCGAGGGATGGGCGATCGGCACGTGATAGCCCTCGTTGTCGACATCGCGCACCGCCTTCCAATTGGCTTTGAGCTCATGCTTGCTGATGGGGCCGAGCGGCCGCGCCTCGGCGGCGCGATAGTGTGCCACCTCCTCGGCATAGGGTGCCATCAGCTCGTTGACCGACGGCTGTTCACTCGTGATGAAGCGTACGAAAACGAAGCCGTTCCACACCTCGTGCTCGAGCGGCACGAGCCCGTGACGCTTGGGATCGAGCACCGGCAGGGTCCGCTTTTGGGGCACAGCGCGCAACGTCCCGTCGAGGTTGTAGGACCAGCCGTGGAAGGGGCAGACCAGCGCCGACTTGCAGTGCCCCGATAGATGCGCCACCACCCGCGAGCCGCGATGCCTGCAGACATTGTGGAACGACCGAACCTCGCCGTCATGCCCGCGCACGATCAGCGCCCGCTCACCGACGATGTCGAAGCACTGATAATCACCGGCCTCCGGGACATCGTTGACATGGCAGGCGAGCTGCCAGCATTTGCGAAACAGTTCCTGGCGTTCCAGATCGAGAAGCTCCTCGCTGAAATAGGTCCAGGGCGGCAGCCCGCCTCGCTCGCTGTCGGACAGCTTCATATCGATATCGCGGACGTGCTGCATGAAACGTCTTCCATTTATTGACTGAATGTTCATTCAATATACCAGAGGGAACAAAGAACGGCAAGCCGCAGCGCAGTTGACCGACAAACCCCGACTGTGGAACAGGGTACGGACGAGCCATGAGCAGGGAGTGTGCAAAGCGCATGAGCGACAGGATTCCGGTCACCGTCATCACCGGTTTTCTCGGGGCCGGAAAGACCACCCTCCTTCGCCATCTGCTGGCCCATGCCGATGGCCGTCGCATAGCTCTCATCGTCAATGAGTTCGGCGACATCGGCGTCGACGGCGAGGTCTTGAAGGGCTGCGGCGATGCGCTGTGCCGCGACGAGGATCTGATCGAATTGGCCAATGGCTGCATCTGCTGCACGGTGGCCGAGGATTTCATTCCGACGATGGAGAAGCTGGTCGGACGCAGCGACCCGCCCGACCACATCCTCATCGAGACCTCCGGCCTGGCCTTGCCCCAGCCGCTTCTCAAGGCCTTCGGCTGGCCCGAGATCCGCGCGAGGGTCACAGTCGACGGCGTTGTCACCGTGGTCGATGGCCCCGCCCTGGCAGAGGGACGCTTCGCCCATGACGAGGCCGCCGTCGCGGCCCAGCGGGCCGCCGATCCGGGGGTCGAGCACGAGAGCCCGATCGAGGAGCTGTTCGAGGATCAGCTGAACTGCGCCGACATGGTGCTCCTCAACAAGACCGACCTCATCAGCGACGCCGAGATCGAGCGGCTCTCACGCGATCTTGCCGGCCAGCTTCGCCCGGGCGCGCGACTTGTCACCGCCCGACACGGCCAGGTCAGCCCCGCCGCCCTGATCGGCCTCGACGCTGCCGCCGAGACGGATCTCGCGACCCGACGGTCACATCATGAGCTCGAGGGCGTCGAGCAGCATGATCACGACGATTTCGAAAGCTTCGTCGTCGAGCTTGCGACCATAGGAGATCGCGCCGCGTTGGTCGACGCGATCGAGGCGACGGTCCGCCGCCACGACATTCTACGCCTCAAAGGCTTCATCGCTGTTGACGGAAACCCATCGCGTCTCGTCGTTCAGGCGGTTGGCCCGCGGGTCAATCACTGGTTCGATCGGCCCTGGCGCGACGGCGAGAACCGCCGCTCGTCATTGGTGGTCATCGGTCTGAAAGGGCTCGATCGCACGCAGATCGAGCAGGAGCTCAACAGGTAGAACGAGGTGCATCTTCTCGCACGACAGGCAGCGACCCTCGACGGATCGGGCGAGGCCATCGATCTCGGACAGAGTCCGGGCGACTGCATCGTGCTGTCTGCCGCCGACTCCGAGATTGCCCTCCTCGTCCGAGCCTTTGATCGGTTGCCGGAACCCAAGCCGTCGCTGCGGCTCGCCAATCTCATGGCGCTCGGCCACCATCTCTCGGTCGACAGCTGGATCGAGCGAACCGCCGCGGAGTCACGCCTCATTGTCGTGCGCCTTCTCGGCGGGCGCGGCTATTGGACCTATGGCATCGACGAGCTTGTCGCGCTGGCGGCGCGCCGGTCGCTCCAGCTCGCGCTGCTCCCGGGCGGCAGCGACCCGGACCCGACGCTCGCGGCTCTCTCCACCGTTCCGCCGGCCGCCTGCCACCGGCTCCATCGCTATCTCGCTGAAGGCGGGCCGGACAATGCCGGCAATTTCCTGCGCTTCTGCTTCGAGCTCCTGGGCAACGGTGCTGCAGCGGCGCCTCCCGTGCCCCTGCCGCATGCCGGCATCCATCACTGGCGGAGCGGGGAGCCAACCAGAGGCCCCACCGCCGCCATCGTGTTCTACCGGGCGCTGATCGAAGGCGGCCTCACCGCCCCGATCGATCGCCTCGCCCATGCGCTCGAAGGCCGCGGGCTCGTCCCCTGCCCGATCTTCGTCGCGAGCCTCAAGGACGAGGAGAGCGCCAGATTTGTCGAAGCCACCCTGTCGCGCACGCCGCCGGCGGTCGTCCTGAATGCCACCGCCTTCGCGGCTGGTCGCTTCGACGGCGAGGGTCAGGGCAATCCCTTTGCCCAGTTCGATTGCCCGGTGCTTCAGATCATTCTCTCAGGTTCGAGCGAGGCGGCGTGGTCGGCCGGCAGCCAGGGCCTGTCGCCCCGCGATCTGGCGATGAACGTGGTCCTGCCGGAGCTCGACGGGCGGATCATCACCTCGGCCGCATCCTTCAAGGAAGCCGGCGACTGGCATGCCGCGACCGAATGCTCGGTGATGGCGTATCGCCCGATGGAGCAGGGGATCGACCGCATTGCCGATCTCGCTGCGGCCTGGGTCCGGCTCGGACAGCTTGACGCAGCCGAACGCCGCGTCGCCATCGTTCTCGCCAACTACCCCAATCGCGACGGCAGGATCGCCAATGGCGTCGGCTACGACACGCCGGCGAGCACCATCGCCATTCTCGATGCCATGGCGGACGGGGGCTACCGGGTCGACGATCGACCACCTGACGGCAACGCGTTGTTGGCGCAATTGCTGCGCGGGCCGACCAACAGCGGTGCCCATGCCGATGCCCCGACCGACGCGCTGCTGCCATTGGCGACCTATCGCCGCTTCTTCGATCGGCTCCCTCAACGCTCACGCGATGCCCTGCTCGCCCGCTGGGGCGATGCCGAGCGCGATCCCTTCTGCCGCGACGGCGAGTTCCGCCTGCCGGTCCGCCTCTATGGCCATGTCGCCATCGGCATCCAGCCGGCGCGCGGCTACAACGTCGATCCCAAAGGCACCTGGCACGATGCAAGCCTCGTGCCGCCGCATGGCTATCTGGCTTTTTATCTCTGGCTCAGAGAGGTGTTCGGCGCCCATGCCGTGATCCACAATGGCAAGCACGGCAATCTCGAATGGCTCCCCGGCAAGGCCACCGCGCTGTCCTCCGAATGCTGGCCCGACATCGTGTTCGGACCGCTGCCGCAGCTTTATCCCTTCATCGTCAATGATCCGGGCGAGGGGACCCAGGCCAAGCGCCGCACTGCAGCGGTCATCATCGACCACCTCACCCCGCCGCTGACCAGGGCGGAATCCTATGGACCATTGCGTGAGCTCGAGACCCTGATCGACGAATATGCGCTTGCCGGCGGCCTGGATGCACGGCGACAAAAGCTCATTCGCCACCGCATCGCCGAGCTCGTCGAGTCGAGCGGCATCGATCGCGATGCTCACCTCGCCGACGTCATGGCCGATGACAGCGCGCTCGCCCGCCTCGACGCCTGGCTGTGCGACGTCAAGGAGAGCCAGATCCGCGACGGCCTCCATATTCTGGGCACGAGCCCCGAAGGCCGCCCCGAGACCGATCTCCTGGTGGCGCTGTCGCGTCTCCCGCGCGGCGCGGGAACGGCCGGTGATGCCTCGCTCCTGCGCGCGCTCGCTGATGATCTCGATCTTGCATTCGATCCTCTCGCCGCCACGATGAGCGACCCCTGGCAAGGGGCCCGCCCTCCCCTCCTCGCCGCCATCGATGCCGCACCCTGGCGCTCGGCCGGCGATACCGTCGAGCGCCTCGAGGCGCTGGCCTGCCGCATCGTCGCAGGAAGCGCTGCACCTGCTGGACCAGCAAGCGCTGCCGTAAAGGAGCGAATCGAATCCGCGATCCGGCCAGCCTTGCGGGCTTGCGGCGCCCGCGAGATCGAAGCGGTGCTCGCCGGACTGGCAGGCCGCTTCGTTGATCCCGGGCCCTCGGGCGCACCGAGCCGCGGCCGTCTCGATGTCCTGCCGACCGGGCGCAATTTCTACTCGGTCGACAACCGCGCGGTGCCGACACCCACTGCCTTCGATCTGGGCCGACGCTCGGCCGGGGCGATGCTCGCCCGCCACTTTCAGGAACATGGACGCTATCCCGCGGCGATCGGCTTGAGCGTCTGGGGCACCTCCAACATGCGCACCGGCGGCGACGACATTGCCCAGGCGCTGGCATTGCTTGGCGCGAGGCCGCAATGGGAGCCGGGAACCGGCCGCGTCGTCGGGTTCGAGATCTTGACTCTGGCCGAGCTCGGACGCCCGCGGGTCGATGTCACCTTGCGGATCTCCGGTTTCTTCCGCGATGCCTTTCCGCTGCAGATCGAGCTGTTCGACAAGGTCGCCCGGGCGATCGGCGAGCGCGAGGAAGATGCCGCGGACAATCCGATCCGGCAGCGCATGGACAACGATGCGGCGCTGCTTGCTCGATCCGGCCTCGCCTCCGACGAAGCCCGCCGCCTCGCCGGTCACCGCATCTTCGGCTCGAAGCCCGGCACCTATGGCGCCGGCCTCCAGGCGCTTATCGACGAGCGCTTGTGGCAGACCAAGGCCGATCTGGCGCATGCCTATCTCGCCTGGGGTGCCCATGCCTATGGCGGGTCGAGCCATGGCGAGTCCAGCGAGACCATGTTCCGCCGACGGCTTTCAGCCATCGAGGCGGTCGTCCACAATCAGGACAATCGCGAGCACGACCTGCTCGACTCCGACGACTATTACCAGTTCGAAGGCGGGATGACGGCCGCGGTCGAGCATCTGTCGAATGTCCGGCCCGTGGTCTGGCACAATGACCACTCCCGTCCCGAGCGCCCGCTCCCCCGCACCCTCGAGGAGGAGATCGGCCGGGTGATGCGGGCCCGCGTCGTCAACCCGAAATGGATCGCCGGTGTGATGCGCCATGGCTACAAGGGCGCCTTCGAGATCGCCGCCACCGTCGACTACATGTTCGCTTTCGCTGCCACCACCGGCGCGGTCCAGACCCATCATTTCGATCTCGCCTATGACGCCTATCTCGGCGATCGCGAGGTCCGCGCCTTTCTCGCCGACAACAATCCTGCAGCGCTTGCCGAGATTGCCTCCCGCCTTGCCGAGGCGGTGGAGCGTGGCCTGTGGTCGCCGCGATCGAATTCCGCCTGGCGCGAGCTGCAGCATCTCAAGAAGGAGACCGTGGCATGACAGACGAGTCCGCCCTCAATACCCGCCACGCCGACAAGATGCGCAAAAAGAAGGCGGCACGCGACAAGATCATCGCCGGCAAGACCATCGAGAAGGGGCTGCTGATCGTCCACACCGGCAAGGGCAAGGGCAAATCGACCGCTGCCTTCGGCATGGTCTTCCGCTCTATCGGCCACGGCTTTCGGGCCGGCGTGATCCAGTTCGTCAAGGGCTCCTGGGAGACCGGCGAGCGCACCGTGCTCGAGAAGTTTCCCGAGCTCGTCACCATCAAGGCGATGGGCGAGGGCTTCACCTGGGAGACCCAGGATCGCGCCCGCGACATCGCCCATGCCCGCGCCGCCTGGGAGGAAGGCAAGGCGATGATCGCCGATCCCTCCTATCGCATGGTGCTGCTGGACGAGCTCAACATCGTCCTGCGCTACGATTACCTGCCGCTCGAGGAAGTGCTGGAGGTCCTCAAGAGCAAGCCGGCCGACAAGCATGTGGTGATCACCGGCCGCAACGCCCGGGAGGAGCTGATCGCGCTGGCCGACCTCGTAACCGAGATGACCGAGATCAAGCATCCCTTCCGCTCCGGCGTGAAGGCGCAGGCTGGCGTCGAGTTCTGAATTTCAACCAGGGGTATAAGCGGAGGGGGTTTCCTTGGTTTTGTTGCGGAATAGCCACCGGGCGCAACTGGTCAATCCGCGCATCGGATTGTACGGTGCCGGTCGGGGATAGCAATGAAGCAGGTCTTCGCGATCTTTCTGAAAGCGCCCGGCGCCCGGCCGGTGTCGGTGCTCGTCTGCCTGTTGTTTGCCGGCCTGTTCGAGCTGTTCAGCGTGGGCATGATCATTCCGGTGGTGACCATTGCCGGCGGCATGGCGGCCGGCAAGCCCTCGAAGCTCGGTGTCCTCACCAACAAGATCTTCGCAGTCATCGGCATCAGCCCTGCGATCGATACGTTACTGATCCTGTTGCTCGCCTCGCTGACCATCCGCTCGATCCTGGCCTTCGCCGCCATGAGCTATGTGGCGATCGCCGTCGCCGACGTCGCCGCGCGGATCCGCCAGCTGCTGCTAACCACCATGCTCCGGGTGCGCTGGAGCTATTTCACCGACAGCAATCCCGGCACGCTGTCGCATACCCTCTCGGGCGAGGCGCATGCCGCCGCCGAGACCTACAATTCCTCCGCCATCACCGTCACCGAGCTGACCAAGATCGCCATCGCCTTCGGCATCGCGCTGCTCGTATCGGGAGCTTTTTTTGCGGTCGCACTTCTTGGCGTCGCCTTCATTGCGGCCCCCGCCATGGTGATCCTGTCGCGCTCGCGGCGCTCCAGCAAGAGCCACTGGAAGCACACGAGCAAGCTGGTCAGCCAGGCCCAGGACACGATCAGCAACATGAAGGCGCTGCGCTCGATGCAGCGGCAGGCCTCCTTCGAGCAGCTCTTCACCAAGAAGATCAAGGAGATGCGGCGCTCGCTCGTGCGCACCAAGGTGATGGGCTATGCCATGGCCTATGGCCAGGACATCCTCGTCTCCTTCGTCATCTGCGCCGGCCTTTATCTCGGGGCGATCGTCTATCGCGTCCCGCTGCCCGAGCTGCTGGTCCTCGGCCTGATCTTCATCCAGATCATCCGCGGGGTGAAACGCCTCCAGCACTCGCTTCAGACATTCGAGGAGAACTATCAGGCCTATCGGTCCTGCATGAAGATGATTGCCCGCGCCCGGGAGCTCGAGGAGCAGGACTCCGGCATCGAGGTCGCCACGCTCGACCGGGTCATCAGCTTCGAGTCGGTCAGCTTCAACTTCGAGCGCGCCAATGTTCTGAAGTCGGTCTCGATGGAGATCCCGGCCCGCGCCGTCACCGTCCTGACCGGACCTTCGGGTGCCGGCAAGACCACCATCGTCGATCTGCTGGTCGGGCTGCACCAGCCGCAGCAGGGGCGCATTCTGGTCGATGGCTTGCCGCTCTCCGAGCTGTCACTCAAGAGCTGGCGCAAGGGCATCGGCTATGTGCCGCAGGAGCTGACCCTCCTCCAGGGATCGATCTACGACAATCTCTGCATGGGCGACAAGCAGCTGTCGCGCGACGATGCCGTCAGGGCGCTGCGGGAGGCGGGCGCCCTCGACTTCGTGATGTCGCTGCCGCAGCAGCTCGACACCGATGTCGGACAGATGGGCATGAAGCTGTCCGGCGGTCAGCGCCAGCGTATCTCGCTGGCTCGCGCTCTGGTATGGAAGCCGCGCCTCCTGATCCTCGATGAGGTGACGAGCGCGCTCGACGAGGAGACCGAGGCCGCCATCTGCCGCAACATCACCGATCTCAGCCAGATGTACACGGTCGTGGCAATCACCCACCGCCCCGCCTGGATCCGCATCGCCAGCCGCGTCTATCGCGTCCATGGCGGTATGGTCGACCGCCTCGAGCCGACCGCGACGGTGCATTAGCCGTCCGGGCTCCCTTCGCCGCTTCTGAGCAATGAGGCATTAGGCGATGGGCGGTGAGCAGTTCTCCTCCCTACTACTGCCTACTGCCTGCTCACTCCCCCAGCACCCCCCGCACCCAGGCGACCGCCTCCTCGACCGACGATACCCTCGACCCCGCCGGCTTCGGCGGGCGGGCAATCATGATCACCGGAAGGTCGAGCAGCCGGGCGGCGGCGAGCTTGGCATCCGTCGTTCCGCCCGAATTCTTGGTCACGAGCACGCTGATCGCCTCGCGCCGGATCAGCGCCACCTCGTCGTCGACCGCAAAGGGCGGCCGCGCCTCGAGCAACGTCCAGCCGTGCGGCAGCGGCGAGCCGGCGGGCTCGATCAACCGGACGACGCCTGTCACGTCGTCGCGGCTGAAGAATTCCGCAAGCCCGCGCCTGCCGATGGTGAGCAGCACCCGCGATCCCGGCGCCAACGCAGCCGCCGCCTGCGCCGCATTCTCGACCGCAATCCAACGGTCCCGAGCACCGGCAGTCCATGGCGGGCGCTCGAGATGAAGGAAGGGCACACCGGCCAACGCCGCCGCGCGGCTTGCATTGTCGGAGATCCGGACGGCAAACGGATGCGCCGCATCGACGATGGCTCCGATCCTTGCTTCGGCGACATAGGCGGCGATCCCCTCGTGTCCGCCAAAGCCGCCGATGCGCACGGCCCCTTGCGGCAGAGCCGGCTCTCGCGTCACGCCCGCCATCGATGTCACCGGTTCAAATCCTGCGGCAATGAGCGCGGTGGCAAGGAGCCGGGCGTCACGGGTTCCCCCGATGATCAGCACCCGCTCACCCGGCATGCCCGATCACCTGGCCGCCTCTGTCGACCACCATGATGTCAAGCGCCACATCGGCGCCGCGCAGCATCGCCATGCCCGCCTCGCGCGCAGCCCCTGCCATGTCATTGGCGAGCGGCAGAGAATTGCCACGCGCCATCGCCTCGACCTCCATCGCCGTGTTGGCCCCTCGCACCTGCGCCGCAAGCGCCTCGTCGCCGCCGAGCGCCAGCACCCGCGACGCCAGCCAGTCGAAATCGACCTGGCTGCGTCCGGAATGGAGATCCATGGCACCCTGCGCCATCTTGGTGATCTTGCCGAAGCCGCCGGCCACGGTGACCCGCGGCACCGGATGCTCGCGAATATATTTCAGCATCCCGCCGACAAAGTCGCCCATGTCGATCAGCGCCTCGAGCGGCAGCTGATAGCGGCTTCGCACCGCCGATTCGGAGGTCGAGCCGGTTGCGCCGGCGATATGGGTGAAACCGGCGGCGCGCGCCACATCGATGCCGCGATGGATCGAGGCGATCCAGGCGGCGCAGGAGAACGGCTTGACGATGCCGGTGGTGCCGAGGATCGACAGACCGCCCTTGATGCCGAGCCGCGGGTTCCAGGTCTTCTCGGCCAGCGCCTCGCCGCCTGGAATGGCAATCTCGATCTCGACATCGCCCGGCGCCCCATGCGCTGCAGCAAGGCTCTCGACGACCGCGCGCATCATCTGCCGCGGCACCGGGTTGATCGCCGGCTCGCCCGGCTTCACCGGCAGCCCCGCCCGGGTGACCGTGCCCACCCCTTTCCCCGCCTTGAAGCGGACGCCGCCTTCCGCACTGGACAGCCTGACACGAGCGACGATCATCGCTCCATGCGTGACGTCGGGATCATCGCCGGCATCCTTGATGACCCCGGCCTCCGCCCAGTTCTCGCCCCTGCCCTCGAGCGCCAGCGGGAATGCCGGTGTCTCGCCGCCCGGCAGCGTGATGGTGACGGGGTCCGGAAACTCGCCGGTGAGCAACGCCGTATAAGCGGCCTTGACTGCCGCAGTGGCGCAGGCGCCGGTCGTCCAACCGCGTCTAAGCTCATGTTTGGCCATGGTTGTCCGACCCATGGCCCGGTATACTCGAAAGGCAACCGACAGGCGAGGAGGGCGAATGGCATCGGGTCCCGGCAGACCCCTGAAAGGCTGGATTCACCCCGGCGAGGAGCCGGCCGGCTTTGCCCGGCTCGATGCCGAGAACTTTCCGGCTTTCGAGCCGGGAACGGTGTGGCTGGTCGGCGCCGGCCCCGGCGCGCCCGGCCTCCTGTCACTGCTTGCCTATCATGCCATGCAAGAGGCCGATGTCGTCATTTACGATGCCCTGGTCAATGCCGATATCCTGCGCTGGGTCCGCCCCGGCGCCGAGCTCGAATATGCCGGCAAGCGCGGCGGCAAGCCCTCGCCCGACCAGTGCGACATCTCGTTGCGGTTGATCGAGCTTGCCCGCTCCGATCGGCGGGTGCTGCGGCTGAAGGGCGGCGATCCCTTCATGTTCGGTCGCGGCGGCGAGGAATGCCAGGCGCTCGCCAAGGCGGGCGTGGCCTTTCGCATCGTCCCCGGCATCACCGCCGGCATTGGCGGCCTCGCTTATGCCGGCATCCCCACCACCCATCGCGACAGCAACCACTCTGTCATCTTCCTCACCGGCCATGACGCGAGCGGCCGCATGCCCGCCAATGTCGACTGGCAGGCGCTGGCAACGGCCTCGCCGGTTATCGTCATGTACATGGCCGTCAAGAATGCTCCCGAGATCGCCCGGGCCTTGATCGCCGGTGGCCGCGATCCGGCCGAGCCGCTGACCTTCATCTCCAACGCCACCTTGCCGAGCCAGAGCGTCGCCGTAACCACCCTCGGCGCGGTTGGCGATTTTCTCGCCTCGACCCCGCCACCGACCCCGGCCATCGTCGTGGCCGGCCACGTGGTTGCCTGGCGCGACATCCTCGACTGGTACAAGGACGAGATGCGGGAGAACACGGTTGGTTGAGGGTCTGGTAATTGCGGCCCCGTCATCCGGCTCCGGCAAGACCGTCGTCACTCTCGGGCTTCTCGCCGCCCTTCGCCGGCGCGGCATCGCGATCGCCGGTGCCAAGACCGGTCCTGACTATCTCGATCCACGATTCCACGAACGCGCGACCGGCAAGACCTGCCTCAATCTCGATCCCTGGGCGATGCGCCAGGCGCTGGTGAGCCGCCTGGCGGCGCGGCGCGACGCCGATCTCGTCCTGATCGAAGGGGTCATGGGACTGTTCGATGGCCCGATCGCTGGCAACGGCTCGACCGCCGATCTTGCCGCACGGCTTCGTTTGCCGGTGGTGCTGGTGGTCGATGCCGGGAGGCAAGGGCAGTCGATCGCCGCTCTCGTCGAAGGTTTCGCCGGCCACCGCGGCGATATCACGGTCGGCGGCGTCATCGTCAACCGCCTTGCCAGCGATCGTCACCGTACCCTGGTCACTGCGGCACTTCGCCAGATCGGCATCCCTCTCCTCGGCGCGGTGATGAACGACGCGCATCTGGTGCTGCCGTCCCGCCATCTCGGACTGGTCCAGGCCGACGAGCTCGCCGGGATCGATGCCATGGTGGAGCACGCGGCAACTGCCATGATCGAGCAGGTCGATCTTGACGCGCTGCTCGCCCTCGCCCGGCCGATCGCCGCCACCGCCGAGATTGATGCCCTGCCGCCGCTCGGCCAGCGCATTGCAATTGCCAGCGACGTCGCCTTCGGCTTCACCTATCGACACCTGCTTGACGGGTGGAGCAGACGCGGCGCTTCGCTCGTGCCATTCTCACCCCTCAACGACGAGGCACCCGCGCTCGATGCTGATGCGGTGTTCCTGCCGGGCGGCTATCCCGAGCTCCATGCGGCGCGGATTGCCGGCAACAGCAGCTTCCTGCATGGCCTGGCGCGGGCCGCCAGGCGAGGCGCTTTGATCTATGGTGAATGCGGCGGCTACATGGTTCTGGGAAATGCATTGACGGACAAGGACGGCAATCGCCATCGCATGGCCGGCCTCCTGCCGCATGAGACTTCCTTTGCCGCGCCGCGGCTCCATCTTGGCTACCGGCGCCTCGCCCACGACAGCCCCCTGCCCTGGCCAGGCATGCTGCGCGGGCATGAATTCCATTATGCCCGCCTTTCCACCGAGCACGACGGCGCGCCGCTTTTCATGGCAGCCGACAGCGAAGGACATGAGCTGCCGCCCATGGGCACGCGCAGCGGCCGGGTCATGGGCTCCTTTGCCCATATTGTCGATGGCGAATGGTGATGCCATGGCGCGCGCATTGATGCTGCAGGGAACGGGCTCCCATGTCGGAAAGTCGCTCATCGTTGCCGGCCTCTGCCGGGCTTTCGCCAATCAGGGGCTGAAGGTCGCTCCGTTCAAGCCGCAGAACATGTCGAACAACGCGGCGGTCACCCGCGATGGCGGCGAGATCGGCCGTGCCCAGGCCATGCAGGCCCGCGCCGCCCGGATCGAGCCGGTCTGCGACATGAATCCGATCCTGCTCAAGCCGGAGGCGAATGGCGGCGCCCAGGTCATCGTGCAGGGTCGTCGCGCGACGACGCTCTCGGCCCGCGACTACTTCGCCAACCGCGACCGGTTCCGCCCGGCCGTGCTCGAAAGCTTTCGGCGGCTCGCCGCCACTGCCGACCTCGTGGTGGTCGAGGGCGCAGGCTCCCCCGCCGAGGTCAATCTGCGAGACGGCGATCTTGCCAATATGGGATTCGCCCGGGCCGCCAATGTTCCGGTCATTCTCATCGGCGACATCCATCGCGGCGGCGTCATCGCATCGCTGGTCGGGACATTCGTGGTGCTCGAGTCCGCCGATGCAGCGCTCATCCGCGCCTTTCTCGTCAACAATTTCCACGGCGATCCGTCCTTGTTCGACGACGGCAGGAAATTCATCGAAGCCCGCACCGGCGTGCCCTGCCTCGGGGTCATCCCGCATTGGAACGACGCCCGCAAGCTCCCGGCCGAGGACAGCCTGGCGCTCGACAACCAGCGTTCATTCCATGACGGACCTTTCCGCATCGCCGTCCTGCGACTGGCGCGCATCGCCAATTTCGACGATCTCGACCCGCTGCAGCTCGAGACCTCGATCACCGTCGAGTTCGTTCAGCCTGGCGCCGCCGTGCCGGCCCATGCCGATGTCGTGATCATTCCCGGCACCAAATCGACCATCGCCGATCTGCGCTTCCTCCGCGAGCAGGGCTGGGACACCGATATCCGCGCCCATCTCAGGCGCGGCGGCCGGGTGCTTGGCCTGTGCGGTGGTTATCAGATGCTCGGCCGGCGCATACATGACTGGCAGGGTCTCGAGGGCAAGCCGGAATCAGTCGACGGCCTCGGACTGCTCGATGTCGAGACGACTCTCGAGCCCAGCAAGGCGCTGAAGCGGATCAACGCCGTCCATGTCTCGACCAACACGGCGATTGCCGGCTATGAGATCCATCTCGGGCGCACCAGCGGCGACGACTGTGCTCGTCCATTCGCCTTGATCGATGCCGTTCCCGATGGTGCGATCTCGCGCGATGGACGCGTCGCCGGCACCTACATCCATGGCTGCTTCGAAAGCGATGCCTTCCGCCAGGCTTATATTGCCTCGCTGGGCGGCAAGGCGGGATCGCTCGGCTATGCCGACCGGATCGAGCATACGCTGGACGCTTTGGCCGGGCATCTCGCCGCCAATATGGATGTTGACCGGTTGCTCGCTCTCGCGGCACCGGCTTGATGCTGTCGACCACGCTGACGATTGCCTTTGCGGCTTTGGTGATCGAGCGGCTGATCGGCTATCCGAAGATCATCCACGAAGCGATCGGTCATCCTGTTGAATGGATCGGCGCCGTGATCGGTGGTTTCGAGGAGGCGCTCAACCGCCCGGGTGGCAACCGGCTGTGGCAGAAGCTCAAGGGCGCGTTCGCCCTGCTCCTCACTCTCTTGCTTGTCGCCATTCTCACCATTCCCTTCAGCCTGTGGCTCCGCCAGCAAGAATGGGGATGGCTGCTCGAGGCGGTCCTCGCCACCACGCTCCTCGCGCAGTTCGACCTTCATCGCCATGTCCGCGCCGTTTACGTTGGCCTCGAAACCAGCATCGAAAACGGCCGCCGGGCGGTGAGCCGGATAGTCGGCCGCGATCCCGATCAGCTCGACGAGAGCGGCGTCACCCGCGCCGCGATCGAGAGCCTCGCCGAGAACAGCTCCGATGCGGTGGTGGCACCCGCCATTTTCCTGGCGCTGTTCGGCCTTCCCGGGATTGCCATCTACAAGGTGATCAACACCGCCGACAGCATGATCGGCCACCGATCGCCCCGCTTCATCGATTTCGGGTGGGCGTCGGCCCGGCTCGACGATCTCGTGAACCTCGTTCCGGCCCGCCTGACCGGTTTGCTCTTTGCCGGTGCGGCAAGCCTGACGAGCCCCGTTGGCGGCGCCGACGCCCTTGCCCGCATGTGGTATGACGCGCGCCGCCATGTCTCGCCCAATGCCGGCTGGCCCGAGGCGGCGATGGCAGGCGCCCTGAACATCCGCTTAGGGGGACCCCGCAGCTATGATGGGGCCTTGGTCGACCTTCCCTGGCTCGGCAATGGCCGCATCGAGCTCGACCGCCGCGACATCCGCCGCGCCCTGCGGCTGTTCTCGCAGATGATCACCCTCTTTGCCGCGCTCGTCGCACTGGCCGCCGCCTTTGCATTCAAGGCCTTTTGAGGGTCATCGGCAGGCCCGCGACCATCAGCACCACCTCCTCGCACACCGCCGCCAGCCGCTGATGGGCCAGGCCTGCCTCGTCGCGAAACGCCCTCGCCACGGCATTGTCGGGGACGATGCCGAGCCCGACCTCGTTCGACACCAGGCAGACCGCGCCGCGAGCCGCTTCGATCGCTTGGGCCAGGGCATCGACCTCGGCGGGCACCGATCGCTGCCGCCCCATCAGATTGCTGATCCACAGCGTGATGCAGTCGACCAGCACGAAGCGCTCAGGCGCCGTCTCGCGCGCCAGCGTGGCGGCGAGCTCGACCGGCTCCTCGATCGTGGTCCATTCCGGACCCCGTGCTGCGCGATGCTGCTTGATGCGCTCCGCCATTTCGCCATCGCCTGCCTCACCGGTCGCGATGTAGATCAGCGCGCCGCCATGGGACCGTCCAAGCAATTCGGCATAGCGACTCTTGCCCGACCGCGCACCGCCGAGGACGAGCGTGCTGCGGGGGCGGACTCCGCTCATGGCGGATCCTCGCCGGTCGGCGGCAGCCGCGTGATGAAATGGCCGCGCATGCCGCTTGGCCAAAGCCGGAACGGCACCTCGCCCCGCTCGCTTTGGCCATGGAGATCGAACCAGGCGAGGATCGCTTCGGCCGCGTCCCGGTCGGGAGAGAAGCCGCCTGCCAGATAGCTGAAGCGGCTGCTGTCGGCGATCCACACATTGCAATGCCGCGTGCAGGCCCACAGGCAGGCCTGGCGCCTGACGGTCACGTCGCAGCGACCCCGCTCCCTGACGAGCGCTTCCATGATCCGGGCCAGCCGCTCGCCCCCGGTCAGCCCGTCCGGCCCGGTCGGCTCGGCCACCGATTGGCGGCAGGTGGTGCAGAACACCAGGGAGCGCATTCGCTGTTCGTTCTCCGGTTGCGCAAGGCACTGGTCCCGTGCTTCAACCACTTTCGCCAGAGCTGTCAATGCGCAAGAGTGTTGGATGGCTGCTACCCGCCGTATTGCCTTCGTTGCCAGCGACTCGCCGGAAGCACGGGAGGCCGAGCGCGAGCTCGTTGCCCGTTATGGCTATCACCAGCTCGCCGATGCCGATACCGTTGTGGCGCTTGGTGGCGACGGGCTCATGCTGCAGACCCTTCACCGGGTTCTCCCCGGCGGCAATACCATCTATGGCATGCACCGAGGCTCGGTTGGCTTCCTGATGAACGATTATTCCGCCGACGGCCTGCTGGAGCGGCTCGATCAGGCCGCGGTCACCGCCATCCATCCGCTTCGGATGACGACGATCACGACCGGCGAGGAGCGCCGGGAGGCCCTCGCCTTCAACGAGGTTTCGATGCTGCGCCAGCGTCATCAGGCGGCCAAGCTCAGGATCTCGGTCGACGGCAAGGTGCGCATGGATGAGCTCATCTGCGACGGCATCATCATCGCCACCCCGGCCGGCAGCACCGCCTACAATCTGTCAGCCAACGGCCCGATTCTGCCGATCAACTCGCCGCTCCTAGCCATCACCCCGATCAGTGCCTTCCGGCCGCGGCGCTGGCGCGGCGCCATCCTGCCGCATGACGCGAAGATCGGCATCGAGGTGCTCGAGCCCGACAAGCGCCCCGTCGCCGCCGTCGCCGACCATGAGGAGGTCCGCGAGGTGCAGATCGTCGAGGTGATGGAGGACCAATCGCTCACCGTGCGGCTGATGTTCGACCCCGGCCACACCCTTGCCGAACGGGTGCTGGCCGAGCAGTTCCGCTGGTGACCGAACCTTAGGGAAGAATTTACGACGGCCGATGTACAAGGTTGTCGTGAGTTGCGTAATCCGGCGTCGCCGGCTGGTGTTGAGGGTGCCGGAGGTTGATCATGGCCTCCGGCACTTCCATTTGCCAATGATGTGATCAGGCGAACGCCGTCAGGCTGGCCTTCAGGCGGCTGGCCAGTGCCCGCGTTCGATCATCGGCGAACTGTCCGACAAGATCGAGGATCCTGGAGCTCTCCGCCGGCGCCAGCCCTTCTTGCCGGGTGACGATCGCCTCGACCACCCGCCGGCCGAATTGCTCCTCGCTCGGCCATTCGCCTTCCCCTTGCGCCTCGGCCGCCACCGCAAAGGCGGCCCGCATAACCGGATAGCAATCCTGAGGGATCCTGGCGGCGGCATGAATCGCCTTGAGCGACTGGCCATTGACGCGTTTGCCCGGCATGGCGGCGAGCCAGGCAAGCGCCTGCTCGACGATCGTCATATGACCGCTGCAGGCAGCCCGCAGCACGATCGATGGAGTGAGCATGTCGCGCGACGACATGAACGAGATCAACCGCTCGAGTGCCCGATCCTCGACCGCGAGTAGGATTCGCAGAAATGTCCGCTCCTCGGTTTCGTTGATCCTTTCCGACGCTGCGCTTTCCGTCATCCAACGCCGCTCGCGAACGAGTTGGTGCAGACGCTGTGCCGTTCGGTGCACTTCGTGAAGCCGGATCTCCGCCGGCAGCGCAGCGATGTCGAGCAGCCGGTTCATCATGGCCGGGTTGGTGCCGAAACGCAGATAGATCTGCTTGAAGTCGCTCGACCGCAGCGACGCCGCCCCATTGTCGAGAAGCGTCCTGACCGCCGCCTCGCACGCCCATTCGATCAATGCGACGACGACATCACGAGGAAGGTCGGGTCGCCCCGCCAGGGCACATTGCCGCGCTTCGTCGCCGACTTTTAGGATCGCCAGCATGCGCGCGCGGTCGAGCGCCTTGGCGCTGGCGATGAACGCCACCGCGATGCCCTCATCGGACGCAATGATCGAGAAAACGATCTCGGCATCGAGGGTCTCGAGATCCATGAGCGCCGCGGCGAGCTCCTCCCTGGTCGCGCGGACCGGATCGGCCGCGAGCGCGATCAGCGCCGGAACGACTGCCGCCCGATCGGCATCCGACACCTCAGCCGCCCCCAGCAATGCTGCTAGCTGCAACGCCAGCGCCCGGCGCTCCTCTGGCGTGCCATGCTCGATCACCGCTTCGAAGACAGCCGTGTCGAGCGACCCCGAATTGCCATCCACTTGCCCGCCCCCATGCGACACGGAAGGCGTCCCCATCCCTCCGCAGCAGCGACGCTAGGCGGCAAGCGTTAACAACGGGTTCAGATTTTCGCGTGTTGTTCAGAGCGTGAGTGGACCGAAGAACGAGGGTCCACTCACGCGCAGAGAATTAACCGGCGGGACGAACCGCGACGATCCGACCGGAGTCGGAATCGATCCTCACGCGCCAAGGATCGCCGCCACGCCAGCCGCGATAGGTGTAGACGTCGCCGCCGCAATCAACGGGGACGACCCTGTTGAAGCCGCGCCGCGAAGCAATGCGAGCACCTTCTCGGCAGCTGATGCCGCCATCCCCACCCACCACGATGCCGGTGGTCCACCACGGCGTGGCATAGTAATAGCCGTCATGGAAATAGCGGAACCTGCCTTCCCGATGCCGCATCCGGTCTCCATGCCTGTCGCGGTCATACGCAACCTTGCCTTCCCGCCTCTTTTCACGCGACGATTGTTGATCGTCCGATTGACCCTCCATGCGTTGCTTCTTCATGTCCTGGGTCGACTGGTCCTCACTCGTCTGACCTTGCTTGCGCTTCCTCATTTCCTGTGATGATTGCTCGCCGCTCGGCTGATCTCCTTGAGGCGCCACATAAGTGTTGGTTTGGGCAAAGGCGGTTTGCGGGCTGACTGGCCCCGAAGCCAGAACGGCGGCCGCCGCCACCCCCGCAAGCATGAGTGCTTTGATCGACATCGCTATGTCTCCTTGTTCAGATCCAGAGCAACGCTTGTCAGGCGTAAGCGGTTTCCGAAACGGTGGAGAATCCGCCTTTCTTTGGGTTGCGAAGTCCCCAGCGATTGTAGATCGACGGAAATGACAATCTTGGGTTCCAGAAAGCCTCAAACGTCACAGCCGGCTCTCGACCATCGCCTTGGCAGCGATCGGCGTCGTCACCGGGCTGACCGGCTGGACCGGTCCGTCTGCCCGCCGCGGTGCCGGCCGCTGCCGCATCCGATAGAGGGCGAACGCCCCGAGCGCGGTGTAGATCACCGCCATATAGGTCATGAAACCCGGCGTCCCTAGCCGCTGCATGAAGGCACCGGCGAGCGAGGGC
>JBIOYR010000141.1:0-5761 GCA_044870245.1 Aestuariivirgaceae bacterium
CGCGACCTGTTATGAGCCGGCTGAGCCGATGCTCGCTCCTATAGCGAGGCAGCCCGAGACGAATCCCCGGTCATGCGGTCGAACCCGCGTATACAGTGATCGACCCGACCTGTCTGGCGCAACAATCATCAACTTGATGACGAAAGACGATGATACCCGGAGGTGGGCTGCAGCCGCCCTGCGCGAATGACCCGCCTCGACAAACGCAGCAACGCGCTCACGCAGATTATGAACGGCTTGGCCATCGCGATCACCCCCACCCGGAGTGAGCCACGAACTTAGCCCCTTGACAGTCCAACGACTCCTTCGCGCGCAACCAGTCAGACGCTGACGGCTGGAGAGGTGCTATTTGCGGCCGGCGATGACGGCGATGGTTGCTATCGGCTTGAAAAGGGCACCCTGAAGGTCATCCTGACCTCACCCCATGGCGAAGAACGGATTCTCGCATTGCTCTCGCCAGGAACAGTCGTCGGTGATCTCGCAATGATCGATGGGTTGCCGCGATCCGCAACGGTGATCGCCGTCAGTGATTGCCATCTGTCCTTTGTCAGCCGCGCAGCATTCAGAGAAAGCGCCGAGCGCCGGCCTGAAATTTACAGAAATCTCACCGGACTTCTGGCCAGGCGTCTGCGGGAGACCGACGCCACAATCGCCGCCTTGGCTTTCCTAACATGGCGGGGGCGCGTCGCCCGCGCTCTGCTGGAAGTGGCCGAAATCATGGGCGAAGGTAATGGGCGCGGTGGAACTGTGATCAAGGGGATGATCAGTCAACGCGAATTGGCGGCAATGGCCGGGGTTGCCCGTGAAAACGTCAGTCGGGCGTTTGGCGAATGGAAACGGCGTAATCTCATCAGACAATCGCATCGCTCATTGGAGATCTGTGACAAGCCCGCCTTAAAACGTCAAATGGAATGGTAGGAGCGGAAGTCCGACCGCCGGCCAGAACAGCTCTGCATTTGGTGGAAGGCCATGCATGCTGCATCGATGCGAGAGCATACCGTCCGGCGCCGCCTATTTGGCATATCTTGAGTACGCAACCATCAATTCGGCCTTTGACCGACTCGAGACACGGGTGACGTTAGCACCACGTGATCGCTGAAGCGCCGGAGCGACATACCGGCAGGAAGGGCGCTCAACGGCAAGATGACGAAGCAAGGCAGTGATGTTTGCCATTGGTCTCGGCATTTGCCGAGATTGGCCAACCAGCAACTATGAAGAGGTGAGTGTGAAAAGCGCCCATCAACCGGGAGAGCTCGACACCGAATGCCTTGGCAAGGAAAGAGCTGGTAACTGCAACAAGTAAATTGGGGTAGATCCTCTCACATCCCGCGCGACAGTGTCCGCGACACCGCATCCCGCCAGCCGGCAAATTTGCGGGACCGCGTCGCCTCGTCCATCTCGGGTGTGAAGCGCCGCTCGAGCTGCCAGCCCTTGGCGAACTCCTGAGGCGGCGGATAGAGCCCGGCATCGAGCCCGGCGAGATAGGCGGCGCCCAGTGCTGTGGTCTCGAGGATCCTCGGCCGATCGACCGGCGCATCGATGATGTCGGCGAGGAACTGCATCGTCCAGTCGGAGGCGACCATGCCGCCATCGACCCGAAGCACCGTTCCGGCGGTTGAGCCGCCCTGCCAGTCGCCGCGCATCGCCTCCAGGAGATCGCGCGTCTGATAGCACACCGCCTCGAGCGCCGCCCGGGCCAGCTCGGCCGTGCCGGTGCCGCGGGTCAGCCCGGTGATGATGCCGCGCGCCGCGGGATCCCACCACGGCGCCCCAAGACCGACAAAGGCCGGCACCAGATAGACCGCCTGCTCGGGATCGGCGGCGGCGGCCAGCGGCGCCGTGGCGGCGGCATCGGGAATGATCTTGAGACCGTCGCGCAGCCACTGCACCGCGGCACCGGCGACGAAGATCGAGCCCTCGAGCGCATAAGCGCGCTCGCCGGCCAGCTGGTAGGCGATGGTGGTGAGAAGCCGGTTGCGCGAGATGACCCGCTGCCGCCCGGTATTGAGCAACGCGAAACAGCCCGTGCCGTAGGTCGATTTCAACATGCCGGGCTCGAAGCAGGCCTGGCCGATGGTCGCCGCCTGCTGGTCGCCGGCGACGCCCCGAATCGCGACCGGGCCACCGAACAGCTCGGGAAGGGTCGTGCCGTAGAGAGCGGCGCAGTCCTTGACCTCCGGCAGCATGGGTCGGGGCACATCGAAGATCGCGAGCAGCTCGTCGTCGAAACGTCCGGCGCTTATGTCGAGCAGCAGCGTGCGCGAGGCATTGGTGGCATCGGTGGCGTGGACCTTGCCGCCGGTGAGCCTCGAGATCAGGAAGCTGTCGACCGTGCCGAAGCACAATTCGCCGCGTGCCGCCCGTTCCCGGGCGCCCGGGACCGCGTCGAGCATCCAGGCTGCCTTGGTGCCGGAGAAATAGGGGTCGAGGATGAGCCCGGTCTTGGCGGTGATCCCGGGCTCGTAGCCGGCGTTCTTGAGCGCCTGGCAGCGATCGGCGGTGCGGCGGTCCTGCCAGACGATGGCGCGGTGGATCGGCTGGCCGCTGTCACGTTCCCAGATCAGCGTGGTCTCGCGCTGATTGGTGATGCCGATGGCGGCGATCTCAGCGGCGCTGATGCCGGCCTTGGCGATGGCGTCGCGGCTGGTCGACAAAACCGTCGCCCAGATCTCCTCTGGCTCATGCTCGACGAAACCGGGACGCGGAAAGTGCTGGGTGAATTCCTCCTGTGCCACCGCCACGACATGCAGCCTGTCGTCGAAGACGATGGCCCGCGACGACGTCGTTCCCTGGTCGATGGCGAGAACATGCGAGCGCATGGCGGCTTACACCCAGAGAAACACCGCGATCGCATAGAGGATCGCGATTACCAGCGGAGCATAGAGCGGCGGCCCGAAGAAGCCGAGCCAGGCCAGCATGATATAGGCGGTGCCGAGCAGCGAGATGAACAGCCGGTCGCCGCGCGTGGTGTCGAGCCCGAGAATGCCATGACGCGGGCCGCCGCCCGGCGCGTAATATTCCCAAACCGACATGACGATGAAGCACAAGAGAATGAACAGGAAGAACGCCGCGGTCGGCCATGTCCAGGCCATCCACGACAGGCCGGAGAACGCGTTCATCATCGCTGGCGACCTCCTGTCAAACCCGCCCGAGGGCGAAGCCCTTGGCGATGTAGTTGCGCACGAAATAGATGACCACCGCGCCCGGGATCAGGGTGAGCGATCCCGCAGCGGCAAGGAGCCCGAGCTCATAGCCTGAGGTGCTGGCCGTCTTGGTCATCAGCGCCGCGATCGGCTTTGCCGCCACCGAGGTCAGCGTCTTCGCCAGCAGAAGCTCGACCCAGGAGAACATGAAGCAGAAGAAGCAGGCGACGCCGATGCCGGCGGCAATGGTCGGCATGAAGATGCGGATGAAGAAGTGCCAGAAGGAATAGCCGTCGACATAGGCCGTTTCATCGAGCTCCTTGGGCACCCCGGACATGAAGCCCTCGAGGATCCACACCGCCAGCGGGATGTTGAACAGCGTATGAGCAAGCGCCACCGCCCATGGCGTGTCGAACAGGCCGACCGCCGAATAGAGCTGATAGAAGGGGAGCGCGAACACCGCCGGCGGCGCCATGCGGTTGGTGAGAAGCCAGAAGAACAGGTGCTTGTCGCCGAGAAAGCGGTAGCGCGAGAAGGCGTAGGCCGCCGGGAGCGCGACCGTGACCGACAGGATGGTGTTGATGATCACATATTCGAGCGAGGCGATATAGCCATTGTACCAGGAGGGATTGGTGAAGATGATCTTGTAGTTGTCAAGGGTGAAGCTGTGCGGCCACAGGGTGAAGCCGCCAAGGATCTCGTTGGTGGTCTTGAACGACATGTTGAGCAGCCAATAGATCGGCACCATGAGGAACAGGATGTAGAACGCCGGAATCAGCCAGCCGAGGCGCCTCATGACTGTCCCTCCCCGCGCATCATGACGGTGTAGAAGATCCAGCTCAGCAGCAGCACGATCAGGAAGTAGATGATCGACATCGCAGCCGCCGGGCCGAGATCGAACTGCCCGAGCGCGATCTTGACGAGATCGATCGAGAGCAGCGTCGTGGCGTTGCCCGGCCCGCCGCCCGTGAGCACCGACGGCTCGGTGTAGATCATGAAGGAATCCATGAATCGCAGCAGGACGGCGACGTTGAGGACGCGCTTCATCTTCGGGAGCTGGATGTGGCGGAACACCGCCCAGGGCGAGGCGCCGTCGATCTTGGCCGCCTGGTAGAAGGCGTCGGGGATCGACTGGAGCCCCGCATAGGCGAGCAGCACCACCAGCGACGTCCAGTGCCACACATCCATCAAGATCAGCGTGAACCAGGCGTCGCCCGGCTCGCGCGTGTAGTTGTAATGCGTGAAATTGTTGAGCACGCGGCCGAGCAAGCCGATATCGGGCAGCGCGAAGATGTTCCAGATCGCGCCGACGACGTTCCAGGGGATGAGCAGCGGCAGCGCCATCAGCACCAGGCACACCGACACCCAGAAGCCCCGGCGCGGCATCGCCAGCGCGATGGCGACGCCGAGCGGGATCTCGATCGCGAGGATTGTGAAGGTGAAGGCGAGCTGCCGCCCCAGCGCCGCGTGGAACCGGTCGGAGGCGAGCACCTGCTGGAACCACTTCACGCCCTCGAAGAAGAAGACGTTGTCGCCGAAGGTCTCCTGCACAGAGTAGTTGACCACCGTCATCAGCGGGATGATGGCGTTGAAGGCCACCAGCGCCAGCACCGGCAGCACCATGAACCAGGCCTTGTTGTTCCAGGTCTTGTCCATCGGCTACTCCGCCGCCCCGCCGACCAGATGGCCATCGGCGTAAAGATGCACATGCTTCTGCTCGAAGACGACATGCGCGGCGTCGCCTTCGATGCGGGCGCCTTCGGGCGCGACCACGTTTAGGGTAAGGCCGTCAAGGCTGACCCGCGCCACCTTGATGCGGCCGATGTCGTCCACCCGCCGTACCCTCACCGGGAGGCCCTGCCCGTCGCGGCTGATATGCACGTATTCCGGCCGCACGCCGAGCTCGGTCCTGGCGCCCGCCGGCAAATCCGGATAGGTCCGCGGCAGATCGAACTGATAAGCGCCGGCGATGACGGCGCTCGCGCCCCGCACCTCGACGGGGAGGAGGTTCATCCCGGGCGAGCCGATGAAATAGCCGACGAAGGTATGGGCCGGCCGCTCGAACAGATCCTCGGGCGTGCCGACCTGCACGACCTCGCCCTCGTACATCACCACGACGGTGTCGGCGAAGGTCAGCGCCTCGGTCTGGTCATGCGTCACATAGACCATGGTCAGATCGAACTGACGGTGCAGCGCCTTGAGTTGCGAGCGAAGCTGCCATTTCAGGTGCGGGTCGATGACGGTCAGCGGCTCGTCGAAAAGGATGGCGCTGACATTCGGGCGCACCAGGCCGCGCCCCAGCGAGACCTTCTGCTTCACGTCGGCGGTGAGGCCGCGCGCCTTGCGGTCCATCATCCCGGTGAGGCCCAGCATCTGGGCCACCTCGCGCACCCGGCTCCGCACCTCCGCCTCCGGCACATGCCGGTTGCGCAAGGGGAAGGCGAGGTTATCCGCCACCGTCATCGTGTCGTAGATGACCGGGAACTGGAACACCTGCGCGATGTTGCGGCGCGCGGTCGGAAGCTGCGTCACGTCTTTCCCGTCGAAGAGGATGCGTCCCTGCGTCGGCACGATCAGGCCCGAGATGATATTGAGCAGGGTCGTCTTGCCGCAGCCGG